>JALUTL010000144.1:0-10441 GCA_027016475.1 Candidatus Heimdallarchaeota archaeon | reverse complement strand
TCTGCTGCAGGAATCCATCCCTCGAATCTTACTTCGGGTCTGATGATTATAAAAGTCGACAAATAAAATATGAGATTGCCTGAATCGTCATAAATTCGTAATGCCGCATCATGTAAAAATGCCGAGATGTAAATTGACGCTCTTCCCGGCATTTTTAATGGGGAATAAATATATGTACTTGAAAAATCAATGGCCGAATTAGGACCTTGGTAAACTGTGTTTCTAGTGAAGAGCATATTCTCGCTCTTTCCAAAGCTGACTCTCGCATCAACAGTTTCAACATAGGATCCCTTGTTGTTTTCATCATGCTTGTCAAAAGTGTAAATCATGATTGTTGCATTGTCTCCAACAAGAGATATCGGCCGTACTATTTCACTTTGCAAAGAGCCAACTTGCGAATTGATCACGTTGGAGTTGGGATCATAAGCTGATACTGATCCATTTACCCCATGGGAGTATTGATCTTCCCAACCTGTCAAACTTCCGCTTTCCCATTCGTTCATTGGGTCTTTTTCACTGTTTGGAGTGACAATAAACAGTTCCGGTGGGGTTTGATCATTCATTGTGCCTGGTTTGATTGCATAATATTGCGGGAGTGGGTCTGTACAATCCCCAACTTGATTGAACAAATACAAAATGGGGCAGAAAATTCCACTAGCTATTGAAACATTAAGGAAATAATTTGGCTGGTCTGGATTATGTATCCATGCCAAATTGTAATCAGTATATGTTTGGTTTTCGTCTGAATATCTTGGATCAGGTTCTTGTGTAAATGTCGGGAGATGCAGCGTCCCCCCTACCTCCAAATTGAATTCTAGCGTGATCACTTCAAAAAGTAGATCTACTTCAAATGACGCGGAGACTTCAAAACTATAAACCAATTTAGGATAGTATATCTCAGCCTTCTCAAGACCCAATCCAATGGTGTCCCATACCAACCTCGCATTTGCAACCCAAAACATTGCCAAGGTGACTCCAAAGGTAATTTCCAAGTCATCTATTGGCTCAAACATCAGTTCAATTTGAGGACCAAAATTAACACCAACAGAAATATCTAGGGAAAGACCATTGTCTGTCATTCCTAAGACGCCAAAGATACCAATTTGCCCCAACAGAACCGAGGCATTACCAACTTCATCAAAATCTAGTTTATGTCCTAAACCATCAGCAAAAGATTGAAGTTTTTCTTCCCAATTTGGAATTACAATATCTAGGGTTAATCCGACACCTCCTCCAAGTCTGAGCCACGGTGGAATTCCCAATGCATCACTTCCCCACCATGATATCATGGTTGCCTCCCCGAAGGGGCCATCATAGGTTTTGTATCCAAACAAAGAACTAATCTTATTGTTTTTTGTTGTGTAGATGTTCTGATTGTATTCTGTTCCATTGATGTCTGAATCAAAATTCGGATCGTGAGACATGTATTTCAGCAGAACTTCCATCTCCATAAACCCAAAAAGCTTTATTTGGAATTCAAGCGGCAATGAACCTAAAGTAAAATTGTATATCTCTGTTTCAAATTCAAGGTATGCCTTCAAGGCCAAGGTTTCAACCTGAATAGGAGTATCTGTAAATGAATTCTTACTAAGCTCGATTCCAGCTTTTAATTCAAACGGCCCAGCCTCGAACTCTTCTTCTTTTACAGCTTTAATTTCAAAACCTCCTTCTGCATTGACGACTGAATCAATTTGTGCAGCATCAAGAAGCAAGTTTATGGGTTCTGCCAAATTGATGTTGAAGAACTCAGGAGGAAGCAAACCAAAAGTCAATTTACTCAAAACATTTTGCAAACCTGTGAATATATTGTTCAAAAGAGAAATTACATTTTGATTAAGCCAGTTGTTTAACTTGACTATTGCGTCATTGATCATCTGCATTCCATCAATAGGATAATATTCCAAAACCTTCTTCCCCAAAGGATTTTGTGGCATTACCAACTTGTTGAAAAACTGATCGTCATTTTCTATTATCCTTTTGATTTTGTCGGCAGTTGAATATCTGGCAATACCGTCAAGCTTTGCCAAATATTCAATGCCATAGATGCTCAACAAAGGCACTGCGACTTCATAATCAACAAATCCCTGAAGACCCATTGCAGCAGTATCCTGGAATTCGAACTGAATTGTTGAGGAAAAGCATGACGCCATCAAGAAGTATTTGCTTCTGGAAATTTGCATGGCTCCTTCCATTTTCTGCCAATTGTAGACTTTATCTCCAACCATGACCCCGTCAGGGAAGCCATGGAAAATGAGAATCACCATTTGGTTCTCCTCTGTCTGGGTTAGCAATGCATGGAGTTGCTCCAAACTTCCTACGGCATAGGAACTAACAGATGCTTCAAATCCCAGAATGTCGACAAACAAATCCTTTGCCCTCATGGTAATTTCATCATCCTCTTGGTAGAAGATGATGACTTGAGAACTTGCAACTTTCAAGCTCCCCAAATTCTCCTGAGTAATTTGACCATCTACTACGCTTGTGTGTTCTATGTTCTTCCCCTCAAGTTGAGAGGTGTTCGTTGTCCGTATTTCTATGCTTTCGGCCAAGACATAACTATTGGCGGACATAGTCAGCAAGGCACAAAAAAGCAAGACAAAAGTAAGTGAAGTTAATTTTTTCTTCATGTTTTCACCTTTTTTGCTGATTTGCTGATTCGCCACAAGTATATAAGCTTGTTTAATGGTTGATAAACAAATGTTTAACAAATTGTGTTTGTGCTAAAAAACGATTTGTCAATTGCTTCCCTTTTTCCTATCAAACCTATTAATATGGCCGATGCGAATATATTCTCGCAATGAAGCTCAAACATCTCTGGAAAATCTATGAGGATCTGTTCGGCCTGGAAGAGCATCAACATAACCATGTCGTGACATTCACTGGCTTGGTTACTGGATTTTTTGTACTCACATCGGTTGTCGCAATGATTCTTACCCCTCGATACTCGTTCACAAACGATTTTTTAAGTACATTGGGAACTAGCAGGTCACCCTATCCATACATCTTCAATATTGCTGTCGTCCTTACTGCGATCCTCCTTATCCCAACATACTTTGCCATTCATCGCATCCTCCTGAGGAACATTCCGGCCAACAATGACAGATTCCTGAATGCTGCTTTCATTGTGGCAATCATCAGTTCCATAGCATTGGCTGGTGTCGGTATCCTTCCGGCCGAAGGCGATACACTCTATCCACACGCGATGACTGCCTTGGCCTTTTTCCTTGCCATTGGAACATATTACGTACTAATTACATTTCTTGTCATCCGCATTCTGAACCAATGCCACAACTTCAGGCAGTTCCTGTCTCCCATAGACTACGTGGGTTTCGCATTCATCGTCCTTGTTCTCATTCTTGTTGACATTGCAACCTGGTACAGCAGAATACTCCAAAAATCGATTGTGTACGGAGCACTTCTCTTCCTTGCCTATGTTGCAACTAAAATCAAACGGATCGATCATCTCAACCAAGTAATCCATGGATGGGAAGTTGGAGATGAAGAAACTCCATAGGAGATTTTTTTCAATATTGCAACTCTTTTCCGATATTTTGATGGCAATCAATTCATAGATTGAAAAAATTCTTGATTTCGCTTTTGGTAACTTTTCCTTTAGAAGTTGATGACATTTGATCTTTCATCTTTTTCACTTCCTTAATCATGTCATCTTCATTTTTTATAGTTCCGTTAAACAACTCTGGCCTTGATTTCTGTAAAATCTTTTCAAAAATAATCTCAGCAAACTGAATGAAATTTTCTTCATTATTTTTGAACCGGCTTCCGTCAGAAAAAATTTCCATCGCCTGTGTTTCCAAGTAATACGAAGGCACTTGTATCTTGTTTTGCTTTCTCCATTATTTGATAAGCCTTGTAAAATGTGAGAAGGTACCACTAGTCTCTCTGTTTAAGTCTTTGACTCTTGCCTTACTTTTCAATGGTTCTGTTTCAAGAGTGTCATCACCCTCAGGAATTAGAAATTTGTCCTTTGACATTTCAAATGCAGGAATTAAATCAAATGTTATGTCTTTTACAATAACTCCCACTGTATGTGGTTGTTCTCTTACAAAATTTTTTTGATACTTCTTTTGAGTGTTCTTCTTCAAGTCTTCCCGCGCTTTCAAAATGTCTCCATTGTTGGAATTAGGCTCTAGTACAACAAAAATATCGATGTCCGCTCCCTGTAAATTTGTCTTTCTTGCAAATGATCCACTAGTAAAATATCTGTTTGGTTTCAATGTTCCAACAAATTTGAAAACTTCTTGTCGTGTTCTCTTTGCCTTCACCTTCCATTGGCGATTATACAATAGGTTGTTTAGTTCAGAATGATACCATTTCATCTACCTCGCTCCTGAGATTTTCTACTTTTTCCGGCTTTTAACCTTTTTCCACTATCCAATACGTTCATTATAAAATGCCTAACATTAAATTCGAGGTTGAAGAACCTCATTATGTGCCATATAATGTGTTGGGAATTGATGATGGAGGATTCCAGCTTTTTAACTTCCGATGGGCATATGTGGATGTCTTCGGCGTCATTATGAGAGGGAAGGAATTTACGGAGGATGTTCTGAAGACTTCAATCCTGATTGATGATCCTGATCCCACCACTAAAATCATCTCTATGGTAGAGGAATCGAACAAACAAATCCATGCTATCCTTCACCAAGGAATCACTATTGGGGGCTTCGGCATTTTAGATGCAGACCGAATAGTTGAAAGACTTGGAATTCCATTTGTGGTGATGATTTTGTTCAGTCCAAATAATTCTTAGAGATGGTTTGACACCATGTGCTGTAAATTATCATAAGGTAAAAAAACATATGGTAGCTTCCGATTGCATACATGACTGCTTTTGTTACAGCAATCTTGCCCGCAAAAGCTGCACTAGGAAGAACTGCCATCGCAATAATCACCGGAATTGCTATAGCATGTCCATTATGTTCTTTTTCACCATACCTCATGGTCAAAATTAATTCTGGATTTTGAAGTAGATTCCTCAATCTGGTTAGCATTTTGTTTGCAACCCCAAAAGATTTTTGGAGATTGAACGATATATAGTTTGCCGCAATTATTGCGTCAACCTTCTCTTCAAAGGATAAGACATTTTTTCCAGAATCTTTGGCCAATTCCGTGATCTTGGAAGATTCACAGCCGAGCATATAGTGGCTGTCGGATTTGGAAATGCGGATCATGTCCGCCAGCACATCCCAAGAGACTGTCTTGCCATGGTATTGAATACCCTCTTCAGAGCTGTGTCCCACATAGATGATCGGCCCCTTGAAGGACACAATCCTGTCGTACTCAGAAAAGTCCACAACGCGGGCCCTAGGAAAGTTCGACCTCAGTTCTGCAATGGCTGCCAACTCCTCCACGGAATCTCCGAACTGCACCACAAGGGGTGAGACGAAAGTGTTCGAAATTTCGAAGGTATCGGCAAGCATGGGGGCAAACCCGGACATCACCAGGATACCTATGAAGAACAAATTGGTAATATGCTTTGTTGAAAGCATGAGTTGTGGGGGAAAAAATAAAAAAAATTTTCGGTTGTAACGCAAAAAAGTGGGGAAAGTGCATAGGGGGGCTCCGAAAATTGAATTCCAAAGGAATACTCCATGATTGAAAATTTGATCGTTTCGGATTAAAAGCTATGCAATGGATCAAAATTCGCATCTTGCACGCAGTTCACCTTCCACGAGATCAAGGCTGAGCGACAATGACCCAAATCCATGCTATACGGATGAATCACTGTCTTGATTTCCTGACCACAAACAAGGCAAAGACAATTGCAATTACGGAAACAGGAAGGGAGGAGACCGATGAAGTGGTTTCGGAGCTAGAAGCAGGTGATGAGGGTGAAAGCACTGCGCTTGCGCTTCCCCCATCGAATGGTGAAGCTCCAGTACCAAGCATGAAATGTAGATTGACAGGTTCCTTTCCCAAATAGTAGATGACTACCTTGAACCTGTATGGATCATCCTCCTCAAAATTGAACAGGGTAGGAGAATGGTACTTTTCGAGTTCACTTTCCGGCTTGAGGCAAACATCATTATTACTAGGGATTGAGTCGTTCAAAAAGAGGGAGTAGGGAAAGGCAAAGGTAAACCAAATGAAGGCAGTATAGGTTATGTTGCCCAAAGTTTCTGGAAGTGTGGCGTATCCTTTATCCGTAGATGTGTAAATTCTTGCGTCTGATCTGTTCAGATAGTCCGTATAGCTTGGGAGGCTTTCTGCACTTTCGTTGTAGAGAACCACTATCCGAAAATCGTCGTAGCCTGTCCCTTGCGGGAGATTGGTTGCATTCATAAGCAAAATCCCCGTATTTTCACAATGCGGAGGTAGACCTGCTTCGCCACTGGAATAGCTGGCATTCCGGGAGGCGTTCAAAACAAACTCCTGGAAACCTGCCGTTTCGAAGGCCACATCTTTGTGTATATGGTGCGGAAGAGTTGAGCCATGCCCTTCTGTTGACTGTATAGCCAAAAGAAGAATGAGAAGCAGAGATGCAAGTTTCAAGCAAAATCCCTTGGTCATTACCATCTGTACCACCACCATTGTTGAGAACCGGCAACATAACCTTTTGCATAGGCATTGTCATATAGGTCAGTCAGGGTTACATGTCCCCATCCGTATCTGTAATGCCAGCTACCAATGATTGAGCTTGCCGAATCCTTCAGAAGGCTGTAGATTACGGAAGGACTAGGATCAACTTCATAGCCTCTGTTCGCCCGAAATCCAAGATTGTATGCAAAGATGGCAACAAGGGCTGCGGCCGCCAAGTATGGAGTGCTGAAACTCGTTCCTTGAGCATATTTCCATTTTCCATCGACAAAGGAAGCTAAGGGCACACCATGCCCAGGCATGACAAAATCCATGGCTTCAGCATGGTTGACCGTCATACTGCCATAAGATGATTTGTAAGTGGAGACCGGTGCTTCGCCTGTATAATGTCCTTTCCATGAATTTCCGTTTGAGCGATAGGTTGTGGATTTGCAATATGTCCACTTTCTCCCATCATAACAAATTTTCACCTCATTTACATAGGCAGCACGATCCTCATGATCAACGGAACCAATTGCATAGAAATACGGGTGCCTATTTGGAAAAGCGTCCCCTTCGTAAATGCCATCATTTCCAATGGAAGTAACCATAAAAACCCCTTTGTTGTAGATTTCAGAAATGATCCTGTCAATTTCAGAAGTATCTCCTGCAACAGAATCTGGATAGGAGAGCGACATGGTTATTACATCGATGTCATATCTTTCCACATTGTCCTTCAACCACTCCCATAGAAACTTGTTTTTGTACACTACGAATCCATCATTTGACCATTGGTTCATTTCAGCATTCACAAAGATCACTTTTACATAGGGAAGGACAGTCGCAAGTGAGCTGATTACTCTAAAACCGTGCTCTTCTCCTTCTCGGCAGTTGAGAAGGGAATTGTCAATATTTGACAAATCATCAGTTCCATAGTCACCAAAAGCAGTTACCCATTGCGTTCCAATATTCTTTAGGGGTGTTAGATATTTCACAACGTCTACAGCAAAGCCGAGTTTTTTATTTTCCAAAGCTTTCCACTGATCCACACAAAGACCATCATCTATGACCACAACTGTTCCCCTATAGTTGTAGTCGGATGGGACTTTTGAGATCCAATTGTGGCACCCAATAAACTGCAATGCTGCATCCGATGTGCAAACGTCCGCAGCAGTGCTGTAGTTGGCATCATATCCAGAATAACCGTTGATAAACATCCCTGCCCTTTTTTGATGGAAAAGTGGCAGTGGTAAAGCAAGAAGTAGAATCAGCATTGTTGCATGAACCTTGGTTGCTTGCATGAGTCGTGGGGAAAAAATAAAAAAAAACTTTTCGGTTGTAACGCAAAAAAGTGGGAAAAGAATGCAAGGGCGATCCGAAAATCGAAATTGCAATGGAAATCAATTCATTTTTTGATTGAATAAAATACTTTCAGGAACGCACACTCAACAGGGTCGCTTCAAGATCGAAGTCATCGTTATTTGCCTCACATATCTAGAACTTATCAAATTTTTCTCATCACTTCTCATTCAGCCTGTAGGAATATCCGCTGAACATGCAATCAAAATTATCCAAGAAACTACTGCCGTCGAAAACATGCCTGAAGCCCTTCAGCTGAAATGATTGGCAGGGCAGTGCTCAAAAGCAGGCTGAAATCTTCTGAAAAGCTTCCGCGGAATGGCTGATAAACATCAATCAAATCAGAAATCAAGCTCAATAGATTTGATCCTTCTGCCTCAAAAGCCATAATGGGTAATTATAAAACCTCTGAATTGCAGCATCTGAGAACCATTTTGCGAAATGGGGAATTCTAAGACTGTACGGGCCTGCACATATATAAAGTAGTCCCAAAGGGGTTCGCCCGATGGGGTAGTGGCGAAATCGTCTCGCCTAGCCGCCAGAAACTTGTCTGCTTCAGCGACTGAATAAGTTCCTATCGGAACTTGACGATATTGATGAAATGAGAGAAAATCAGAACAAAGAATCAACCTCAGAGAAATCACTCCAACAATCACTTGATCAATTTATTGACAGCAAAATGAAGTAGGGATTGTATGAAGGATTGGCAATTACCTGACAAACTTTTTATTGATTGACAGATATTGTGTTCTGATAATGACTATTGAAGAGAATTCAGATGAGGAAACTTATTCATCAAATAACCGCAAAGCAGTCGAAACCATTGGGCCTCATAGAATAATTAAGGAATTAGGGCTTGCAAAAATAATTGAAGCAGTAGGCATTGGGAGACTAATCGATGAGATGGGCTTGGAGCAAACCATTGCAGGTTCGGATTCCATAAACTTGTAGAAAGGGTCGGTTATTCCTATCTGGTCAACGAGGTTGGTTTTGATGTACTTATTGAGGAAGCAGGTCAACAAAGGGTGATACAGTGGTTTGCCGTTTCAGCAATCATTGAAGAGACTCATCTCTCCAAAGTGGTTGCAGAAATACATCTTGTAAAGCTACTAAAAGGGCTGGAAGTCAATTGGCTGATGGAGGCGATAGATCTTGGCCAGCGGTATGAAGACTCTTGTCTTGATCATTATGTTAAAGCTAATGGTCTTTCAAATCTGGTTAAAGAGATTGGCATTGCAAAATTGATAGTTGGCATAGGCTTCGCTGAATTGATCGAAGCATTGGGGCTGTCGATATAGCTGAAGGGGTGGATATCAAAATCATGCTTGCTAACTTGAGTTCAAAGCAAAGGAAATTGCTCAAAGAGGTTATTGAATAATGTCACAAGCAAAATCAATTATCACATTGAATTCTGACTGGATACAGTGACCATTGTAGCCGCTCGGACGAACCATCATTTCCATCAGACCTCTCTTTCCAATGGACGCGTCAACTGTATTGCTATCACAATTTTTATATCCAAAAAAACAGACCAACAATTGCCCAACATTTGAATCGGATAACTCCACATTCAATCGGATATTCGATGCAAATGTGTGGAAAATATATGCAGGGGTCGCCAAGCTCGGTCAACGGCGTTGGGTTTAGGTCCCAATCCTTCAGAGGTTCGTGGGTTCAAAATCTGGTTTTCTGCGGGTACTGGATGGGAGTCCCACCCCCTGCATTTTTCGTTCATCAAACTCATGCATCCATTCTTTTCTTGCAGACGGCAATCCTAATGTATTTTTTCAGGAGTTCCAATTCCATCCAAAAATTGAGGTGCCCTTGATTCTGATTGTTTTGGACTTAATATATGCGATCAAGTCTGAATCTGTGGAACCAATTCCAAAGTGCGGGAAACATCCCCTCTATTATCGAGAAATGCGATAAACACCTTTTCTGAATTGAGCATGACAAACCTGAACTCTGGCAAAACCTTATGGAAAGTGGCATAGTTCTCTTTTATCTGTAATCTTTTGCACACATTTATGAGGATACCAAAACCTGAAAGCTCCTCAGGATCAAAATTCAGCGAGAGGTGGTATGGTCGATTGCTTGTTAGCTCAGGAACAAACGAAATCAGATCATCTTCAGAATCAATGACCTTGTATTTGGAGAGATGTCGCCAATACAAGTCTTGGATCATTGGAGGAATCTCTATTGATGGATTATAATGAACATGCAACAAAAATCGATTGATCTCGGGTATGTGGGAGTAAATCTGGAAAAGAAGTCTAGACAATGAAGTTAGGATGTATTTTCCTGACTGCATGTCTTTAGAAATCAACCCATCAGCAAGCAAAACCTTAAGATGATAGGCCAAATGGTTTTTTTTTGGTTTCAAGCAATGTTGAAAGAGAATTGAAACATAACTCCTCTTCCCGATCCAATATCTGAAGAATCTGGAAACGGAGTGGATGCTTTTCAATTGTTGTCAACAGCTTCAGCATTAAGGAAGGTTTCGAAGGCATCTTCTAGATCAAATCGAATTGATGCAAAATAAAGC
>JALUTL010000143.1 GCA_027016475.1 Candidatus Heimdallarchaeota archaeon | reverse complement strand
ATGTTAATGTAAAGTATGATCGCGAAACTAGACATCGTCAATCCGATAGGAACTTATTCAGCCACTGAAGCAGCTTCAGACGACTTGGCGAGACGATTTCGCCGCTATCCCATTGGGATAAACCCTTTGGGACTACTTTATATATGTACAGGCCCGTACAATCTCAGAATTCCCCATTTCGCAAAATGGTTCTTCTGATCCTGGACAATTTAATGGTTGCTTTGAAAAACATAAGGTTTTGGAGTGGAGATGATTAAAAGTGAATGCAGGTATGCAAATCATTTAAATAAGTTTCCTACCAAAAATTGACCATGGATGACGGTGCATTTTTTCGGACAATGAAAATTAACATCCTGGAGCTCATGAAACCAAGTGCTGCAAGGAAAAATACTCCAAAACTCAGTGACCGTGACATTATGGGGAAATTGAGACCCCTATATATGATGAGTCCGCGTAAGTTGGAAAAAGAGCAGGTGTTTCAAGCTGTTAATGATTTAGTTGCTTTAGGGCTGATTAAAGAAAGCCAAATGGATGCAGTGAAAATTTGGTCCATCACTGAAAAAGGAGATGAAGCCCTGACAAGACTATATGAAGGGGAGGAAATCGAACTTTAGAACATCTCATCGATTTTGTTCTGTATGAAAGAGGCCACATCTGGATCAATCTGATTTTGTGATTTGAGGGTGTTTATCACATCGAAAATTATTGCTTTTTCTGGCACTGTTTGACTTAGCATTTCGGCTTTTGCAACTGGGGCAAAATCATCCTTGAGCAAAATGGTCTCGATTATGTTCTTGTAAATCTCAAAATCAGTCATGGATTGAACTTCTGTTTCACGTGTGTTGGCAAGGTTGTTGAAATCGGTCAAGGACACTACTATCGAACCAAACGATTCGATTTATCAACATTGTTGCGACAAGGCGGCCGAATGTCGAAACATCAAGAAATGGTTTTAGGGAGATGTACAAAGGGGGAAAGCAATAACAATCCCTATTAACTGTAGATTAAAG
This sequence comes from Candidatus Heimdallarchaeota archaeon, assembly GCA_027016475.1. GTDB lineage: Archaea > Asgardarchaeota > Heimdallarchaeia > Heimdallarchaeales > Kariarchaeaceae > WAKA01. The sequence goes on along the minus strand of JALUTL010000143.1, from coordinate 4,050 downwards.
AAAGAGTAGTGAAGCCTTTACCAATTGTGCTTATGATAATCGATGGATTTGGTATATCTGAAACAATCGAAGGAAATGCCATTTCCATGGCTGACACACCAAACTGGGATAAGATATTGCGGGAATACCCCAACGCGTTGCTTGAAGCTTCAGGAAATGCAGTTGGACTTCCTGAAGGAGTAATGGGGAACAGTGAGGTGGGGCATCTAACCATCGGAGCGGGGCGGATTCAATTTCAGAGCTATGAAAAAATCAATCAAGTAATAAAGCAAGGAAAGCTTGAAACTTGGCCACAGTTGATGAAATTTAAGGAGAAATGTGAAAATAGCAATGGAAGGGTTCATCTCATGGGGTTGGTGAGCTATGGTGGAGTTCATAGTCACATGGATCATTTGAAGGCCTTGATTCAATTCTTTGAAAAGCAAGACGGCATCAAAGAAATATTTGTCCACGCATTTACTGACGGAAGAGATGTTTCACCAAATAGCTCCATTAACGATCTGGAGGAATTGCAGCGATTTTTGGAAAGACACGAGAAAACCAAGCTTGTTGACGTTATTGGACGGTATTATGCCATGGACAGGGACAAGAGATGGGAAAGAAATTTCATCGCATATCAAATGCTGACAGATGAGAACCGCAAGTCGATTGAATCGTCCTTGACTGAAGAAATTCAACGCAGGTATGATCGCGGGGAAACTGATGAATTCTTGAAACCGATTGTGATACACAGAGAAGGAACAATCAAGGATGGTGACGGAATCCTATTCTTCAATTTCAGGCCTGATCGGGCAAGGCAATTGACAAGCATGTTCCTATTCCCTGAACAGCACCACAACCTTACTCTCAAAACATTTGACAATTTGATTTTTGCAACCATGACAGAATACGACAAAGATTATCCGGTAATTGTGCTATTTCCTGAAGAGACCATAAAGATGACCCTTTCAGAGCAGTACTCAGTTTTGGGGCTGAAGCAGCTTCATATTGCAAAAACAGAAAAATATGCACACGTCACTTATTTCATCAATGGAGGAAGGGAAGCGCCATTTCCAAATGAAGATCGTATATTGGTTCCAAGTAAGAGACATGTGGCCACCTATGATTTGCTTCCGGAAATGTCTACAAGAGAGGTTGCTCAGAAAGTTGTGGAAGGAATCGAAGGACGGTCAGGAGGAAAACAGTATGATCTGATCATATGCAATTTTGCCTCTCCAGATATGGTAGGACATACTGGAAATTTAGAAGCGACAGTCAAGGCAGTTGAAATTTTGGATGAGGCTTTGGGTGAGATAGCGAATGCATGTCTAAAACATAAGTATATTCTGATAATCACGGCAGACCATGGAAATGCTGAAAAGATGTTGGATGACCAAGGACGTCCATTTACTGCCCATACCACAAATCCAGTGCCCTTTGTTGTCATGAAGCCGAATGTCAAAATCAAGGAAACCGGCGGATTGTCCAATGTTGCACCGACCTTGCTAGAATTGGCGGGACTTCCAAAACCCGTCCAAATGGAAGCAAACAGCCTTGTAATCAATAAAGAGTAAATCACTGCACAAATTTATTTTTGTGTTGCATCCCTTGCCTCTGCTTCATAGCAAAATCAGTGCATTAAACTGGCCGAACCAGCATCTTCATCTTCATAAGCTAATCTGGAAAGGCAACTTGGTGTCAAAAATTCGTTTCTATTTCGTCAGGCATGGAACTACTGACTGGAATGCAACCAAAAGATTACAGGGACATTTAGACACTCAGCTTAATGCCCAAGGGAGGGAAGAGGCACAAAAAGTTGCCGAGTTTCTCAGCTCAGTCCCATTTGACAGCATCTTCTCTTCTGATTTGACTAGATGTAGGGCAACTGCAGATGAAATCCGCAGATACCACAAGGTTCCATACCATGAAACCAAATTGTTACGAGAGGGACATGCTGGAATACTTGGCGGAAAAAAAATACGAGGAACACTCCGTTCTGAAATTCATTCACTTAACGCGTTGAAGAATTTTTTTAGACATTACGGGGAATCTTTGGAATTCGTACATCAAAGAGTTTGGAGAGCAATTAATGAAATTTTAAGTACCATAAAGGGGGATGAGGAAAGAAATTATCTTATTGTGAGTCACGGAGGATCCATCCGGATGTTCTTGGCCAGTATAATTGGGTATGAAGATCTTCAAATGGCAGCTGAAGAAATAAAGGTTGCAAACTGCTCTACGAGCATTGTTGAGTATGACAACGGAGAATGGGAAGTGGTTGCAATCAATCAAAACGATTATTTAAAATGACGAATAATTTTGGATAGATTTTTCATTTCACAGTTATCCATTCAGTTTTTTTTAAAAGGTCAAAATTGTTTGAAGCCTACATGATTCCTCCACAAGAGTTTGCAGAACGGAGAACAAAGTTTTTTGATTTTATGGAGAAAGGTATTGCCTTGTTCCCATCCAACAAGGAATCAATAATGAGCAATGATGTGCATTATCCATACAGGCAGAATTCTGATTTGTTGTACTTATGCAATTTTCCAGAACCAGAGACTATATTGGTAATGGTTAAATCAGAAGAAGAAAGAAAAACGATTCTTTTTGTTCCTCCACGCGATCCAGAGTTTGAAATATGGAATGGCTTAAGGGAAGGAGTTGATGGGGCAATACAGAATTATGGGGCTGATGAAGCCTATTCCAATGAGGAACTTGAAGAGAAACTGCAGGAATTGCTTGGTGGCCAGCCAGTACTGTACTATGCTTTCGGCAACAATCCTGACATCGACAAATTGATTCTGGATTCCAAACAAATTCTGAGGAAGAAAAGGAAAAAATTTCCTTCAATTATTGTGGATCCAACTCCCCAAGTACATGAAATGAGGTTGATTAAATCAGACAAAGAAATAGAGGTTATGAAAAAAGGCGCTGAAATTTCGATGGAGGCCCATTTATTAGCCATGAAGGCCACCAAACCAGGCATGATGGAATATCAGATTGATGCCATCTATGAATATGTATTCAAATCTCGAGGGGCAAAAAGAGCGGCATACCCGAGTATTGTAGGAAGTGGAAAAAACGCAACAATCCTTCATTATGCCCAAAACGACGCAGTTCTCAGAAATGGTGATCTTCTGCTGGTCGATGCCGGTTGTGAATACAACAACTATGCAATTGACATTACACGAACATGGCCTGTGAACGGTAAATTCAACCCAGCGCAGCGCAGGATCTACGAGTTGGTTCTGAATGTGCAGGAAGCTTGTATAGAGAAATGCCAACCGGGAATCTTGTTTGAGGACCTCCACAATTTTGCGGTACGGCAATTGACAGAGGGGTTGGTGGATTTGGGTCTGCTTGACGGTGAAATTGAGAAATTAATTGGGGACAAAACATACAGAAGGTTCTTCATGCACGGCTTGGGCCACAGCCTAGGAATTGACACACACGATGTCCCAATGGTTCCGCTTAGGGAAAGGGAACTCCGTAAGGGAATGGTTGTCACAATCGAGCCGGGAATTTACATCCCTGATCAAGAAGATATTCCTGAAGAATATAGAGGTATAGGAATACGCCTAGAAGATGATATTCTTGTTACAGATGGGTCACCAGTTAATTTGACAGCAAAATTGCCAAAAAAGGTCAAAGAGATCGAGAAAATAGTTGGATCATTGAAAGAACCTATTCAGGTACCTCTGTAACTTGTATTGCAGGATATTTCTCCATCATCTTCCTTCCGAACTCATCGATTCTTTCGATTATGTCACATAACACCATCCCAAACTCTCCAATGAAATATGTATGATGAGGTGGGTTTATTGTTTTCTTCTCAACAACCCCGTGAGTCAGAAAGTCAGAAAGGAGTCCAGAGAGAACAGAAGCGGATATGCCCGGTACTCTCTGCTTAATTTCCCCAAAAGTCAAGGGGGAATGTGTTAATTCATGCAATACCTTGATAGCCCACTTCTTCCCAATCAATCGCAGCGTTTCCTCTACATGGGTTGGAAGATCTCCAGTTGGTTCGTCAAAGTCCACGAAATGTTGTTGGATTTAGCTGATATAAAG
>JALUTL010000142.1 GCA_027016475.1 Candidatus Heimdallarchaeota archaeon | reverse complement strand
GTGTCGCCAACCTTGCCATATCCACACAACGTTGAGCATAATGATATAGTTGTCAATGACAAAAAAGTCAACTATTGGAAAGCAACAATTTCCTATACCATTCCATTTAGTGTAACCGGACATCCCGTCTTGGCCCTACCGGTGGCATTGATTGACAACGTACCGTTTGGAATTCAGATAATAGGGAAATATTGGTTGGATGAAAATCTACTGCAAATAGGAAAATCCATCGAAACAATCCGGGGACTGTTTCCATACCCTCCATTACTCTTGGAATATGAGAGCCCGCAAGAGGAAGACGATCCGTTTTTCATGGAAATTGATGAATCACTCTTTTATGATGAATATTAGCATCGTCAAATTCTACTAGGGAACTTATTTGACCGCTGAAACAGACCGGCCTTATACGGATTGGCTAGATGATTTCGTTGCTATCCCATCGGGATGACCCATTTGCGACTTTTTTTTCATATATGTACAGCCCCGGTTTCTCCATTTCACAAAATGGTTTTTCTGAACCTGTACAATATGTTGATTGCTTTGAAAAATAAACGGTTTTGATGGGGAGATGAGTGAAAGTGAACGGACAGATAAAATACATAAATTTTTTAGGAGCTCTAGGAAAGCCAGACCATGAAAAAATTTTCCCCACTCAACCCGTGGGCAACATGTAGAAGAATGAATTGGGATGGGGCTTCTCATACAAAAAGAACGAGTGAAAAAATCGCTTCAAGATTACTTGGAACTCATCTTGATCTACACAATATCGTTTCTTTAGCCTTCTGAGTAAGAGAATGCCAATCAATCTGGCGATCTTACTTCCATCACCTTCTAGATTTATCAATAAAAGCAGAGGATACTTTTCCAAAAAAATGATGTTTCCATAGCCAAAGGCCAACTTTGAATCTTGATTGATTGCCCCCATGACAAGCTCTTGAAGAACAGTTTCTGTGGCAAGCATTGCCATGCCGCTTAACTTGACCAACTCAATATTTCCTCGTTTATGGAACCCGCCCAATACGACCTGTTTCTCTTTGTCCAATAAGGCAATAGAATTGATCGTTCCCAAGATTGGATATCCATCTCTGCCAAGCAGAAACAAAACCATTTCAATGACAAATGCAAGCAAAAATGGAAAAAACAGCAAATTCAATGGTACTTCCATTACGTGATATATTCGTGTTCCAAACACAATGATTGGTCCTATAAAAAATAAAAATGCCGCCATAATATGCCACCATGAAATCAAGCTGTCCTTGACATATCTCATTTCATTCAAGGCAAGCATGAAACCAATCATTCCTACCAAGTTGAAAAGCATCAACCCACCAATGAAAATTAGACCCGCAAAAATAGGAAAATAGTATATGGGAATCGCAGCCAATGGATTCAACTGAAGACCAATCACCATTGCCCCTGAGGCGAAGCCCATTGTGACCATCAAAAACGAGACTGGCCAATCTGGCAAACCTTTCATTGTCAGCAACTGAAGATTGTAGCAAATAATGGCTATGGTTGCCAATCCGAAAGTTATTTTCAACAATGTAAGGTTGTAGACCAAAGGAATTGAAAAAAGAGTGAGGTCAATATACATCAGGTTTTCATAAAGTGCCACTGGTTGTCCAAGTATTATTGAAACAATCAAGAACCCGTTTCCAACGTCCATTGTACCTTCCTTGAAAGATTTGATAAATTTGTAGAGGGTTGGAGGAATAAGAATAAGAATAACGCCATTTATCACGACTGTCAAGAGACCTATGTAGAACCACATGCTCACAATTCTCACCGATGTTTGTGCTATATATTTTTGTCATTGAAAAAGCAAACAACGAACAAAAAGTTTTGCACAATTGATACACTTCTTTCAAGTAATTACTCAATAATTGCGTATAGTGTCGCTTACACGCAATATGTTCCATTGCTGAGGAACGAAATTCATGGCCAATTTTTGATAGGGAACTAATTTTAATGATTTGCATATCCATATTCACTTTTAATCATGTTCCCTCCAAAACCTGATATTTTTTAACGCAGTCCATAAATTGTACAGAATCAGAAGAACCATTGTTTGAAATGTGTAGTCTAAGGCTGTACAGATAAAAAGTAGTCCCAAAGGGTTCATCCCGATGGGATAGTGGCGAAATCGTCTCGCCAAGTCGTCTGAAGTTGATTCAGCGGCCAAATAAGTTACTATCGGAACTTGACGATCGCTGTTAATAGGCGCTTTCTTCTTCATTTGCTGAATATTTTTCTTGGTTCAGCTTTTATCGCAAGAATCATAAAAAACAATGAAAAATGTTCAACAAAATTATCCCTAGAAAACATTAAATTTTGGAAAAAATATACACCCATGTGGTTTCTCTCTCAGACAGAAACAATGTCTATAAAATCGAAAAGGACATAGGTCAACCAATAAGAAAAAAAACTGATGAAAATCAATCTGGATATGTTGATGATGGTTCAAACATAACGGAACTCCATTTGCAAAAAATGAGCATTTCAGAACTGCCTGAAGAAATCGCTGAGCTACAGGAACTTAAGGTGCTTGATCTCAGCTTCAACCAACTGAAGAATCTTCCATCAGGATTTGAAAACCTGTCAAATTTGGAGGTGCTCAAACTCGGGGTATCCATGCTGGACAAAGCATCAGTATGCTTAGAGACGTTCCCTAAGCAGTTGACTCAGCTCAAGAACCTCAAGCTTTTGGACTTGACAGGACAAAACTTGGTTGAGCTTCCGAAATGGATAGGAGAAATGGAAAGCCTTGAAGTATTGCAGTTGGGAGGGAACAAATTGCAAAACTTGCCAAAATCAATAGGGAAATTAAATATGCTAGTTGAACTGCACCTGTGGGGAAACCAGATAGAAAAACTCCCAAAAAGCCTATCAAGCCTTTCCACCCTCAGAATACTGTTGCTGAGCAAAAACAGGATACGGAAACTTCCCAGTTGGATAGGGAGGCTTGCCTCACTAGAACAATTGGATCTTGAGAGCAATGAAATTTCAAAACTCCCAAAAACGTTCTCTGAGTTGCACAGTTTAAAGGATTTAAATCTGGCTTCAAACCGGCTAAAACAGTTCCCTAAGCAACTTTGCACTCTCGCAGGACTCAATCAGTTGGATATTTCAAACAACCAGTTCAAAAAGCCATTGCATATGAAATGCGTAGAGAACTTGAAAGGTTTGAGGTGGTTCTCCATTGAATACAACAACCTTTCATTGGATGCGCTTGGGTTGCTTTTGGATCGAGCGGTGGAATTGCCCTTAATTGACTGACATGTCTTGAGGAATCATTTGTTGAAAATTAGGCTTTTAATCGTGACAGGGAATGCATTCTGGTTGGGCACTCCAATGTCTATCCAGTCACCTTCCTTTAACTGAAGCTCATCAAGGCAAATTAGGTTTTGCTTCAAATCGGTCTCATTACGAAGGGTGATGCCAAGCATTGGTGCCATGTCCATGTCAAAAATAAGCACAACCAGCCGTTTTTTTTTCAATCATGGGGTGAAGCGCCTCTGCAATCCCAAAAGCAAAGGTTCTAACCATATCATATTGGTAATGGACAGGCTCTCTGAAATAAAATGCCAGACTTTCCTCACCCAACTCAACATCATACTTCTTGATGGCCTGCTTGACAGTCTCTATGGCATGCCTTTCGCTCAAATTGTTCCTGTCAACATTAACATGAACAACAGGCAAGTTTTTGATGGGCAATTCAATGTTTTCATCAAAATAGGCTGTAGATCCAGAAACAGAAAGTGAGAACGCCCCTGCACCAATCACTGTTGCCCGTATCTTGTTTGGTGGTTCCACAAGAGTCCCTCTAAGCTTGTGTGCCTTTGCCTTGATTTTGTCTGCAAGATATCCTGCTATGTCATTGTAAAATTTCTTGTCACCATAAATGAGTTCTGCAACCCCGCCTGAAAACGAAATTTCATGGACTTGAATGGCCAAATTCAATGGATCTGTCATCATCAGTTCTTTGGCAATCTCCGAGTGCGGCTTCCCTTTCATTACCTCCACCAATGCATCCGCCAAAGCTTCTGCAATTTTCTGGACATCTTCGTCAGTGATGATGTCTCCCAACTCATATTTCATTCCCAGTTGATCCATTAGCAATTTTGCAGGCTTTTCAAGTCGCCAGATCCTGAAGTTCTCATCAATCCCAACAAGCCGACCTCCTACATTGATACACGCAGTTTGGACAATCTGTCCGTTGCTGATGAGTGCCAAGTTGCTAGTTCCTCCTCCGATATCAACATGAAGCTGTTGTTTCTCTTTTCAACTGAACGATCAACCATGCCACTGCCAAGGGCCCCCAATACAGACTCAAAATTTGAACCAGCTGTTGCACTGACAAATTTTCCTGTTTCGGAAGCAAGCCTTTCAACAATTTCTGCTGCATTCCTCCTTTTAGCACCCTCTCCTGTGACTATGACGACACCGGTTTCAACCATTTCAGGAACGATTCCTGTCTTCCTGAATTTATCTTTGCAAAATTCAACAACCTTTTCAATGTCAATTGTGGAATCATCCAGCAATGGAGTATCAATAATGTCACTTTGGTAAATTATTTTCCTGTCTCCAAAGTTCATTCTGTTCGTCATGTTAAAGAAGCCCTTGTCCTTCCTCATGATGAGATGAGAAAAAATGAGATGCATGGTGGACGTTCCTACATCAATGCCCACACTGAGGAGCTTTGTCTCCTTCCCTAGTTCCATAAGGCTTGGCTGAAATTCAAGAAGGGAATAAATTCTTGCTTTTGCCTCACGCTTATAATCCTGCGAAGATGTTCGTTTGTCTTTGCTTTGTCTGATAATTCGCATTAAAGTTTGCTTGTCATGATGCATCGGTGTCTGCAATTCTCCATCCACAATTTTTTGAGTTTCCTGTTCACTCAATCTCACTCGCTCGTTGCAGACTGCACAATAAAATTGCACTTCGGGTTTGGATGGGGTGACTACTTCATTCTGCTGTCGTAAATGGCCTGCATAAACTGCTGTCAGCATTGGAATTGTATCCATAATCAATTTTTCGTAGTGCTCACCATTCATCAATAGCTTTCTAGCTTCTGCAATCCTTGAAACCACTGACTCTATT
>JALUTL010000141.1 GCA_027016475.1 Candidatus Heimdallarchaeota archaeon | reverse complement strand
CTCCTGATTCATTCCGTTGTACTTTTCCTCCATTCTGTATTGCCATCAGCTGGTGTCCGTAGCAAATGCCCAACAATGGAAATGAGGAATTTAGAATATCTTCTGAAAGGCGCAATGCGCCTTCCTTATACGCATCTTGTGGTCCACCAGAGAGAATTACTGCGGAAATGTTGTTTTCCACCAAGGTGTTCAACGTGACATTTGGGGAATACAATTCTGCACTGTAACCAAGTTCCCTAACCTTTCTGACAATCAGATGACTATATTGCGAACCAAAATTGAGTACAGCAACAGGCACATTTATCTAAGAAAAGATCAAAACAAAATGATTTTGGTAGAGTTCTTATGGTTCAATTGACGTCTGACTGTATCGGATTGCGTACTCATTCAGGTCAATTTTTCGGGTTTGTAGACTTGACATTAGATCCGATTTTATCAGACGGTGCGTAATTCTTTCTGCTTGTGTCTTGTTGGTGGGATAAAATTTTAGGATACCACCATTACGAACAAAATGAGGCCAGATTTCCTTTACATCCCTATCCAATAATGGCTTAACTGGTACAGCCGTAATTTCGTGAGAGTATGGCAATGACTTCATGAGTTCCTTGACAGACAAAATGGATTCAACATAACCGCCAGTCCTAAGAATCAATACTTCATCACATAACCTCTCAATGACATCACTGTCATGGTCGACTATCAAAAGCGTCTTGTTCCGGATCACTTTTTTCAGATAGTCAATAACTTCTTCTTTTCTTGTAACATCAAGACCCAGCGTCACTTCATCAAGCATGAAAATTTCGCTTTTTGTTTTCATGAGCCCTATAGCGAGCCTCGTAATAGCCTTTTGACCTTCACTAAAGGTTTCAGCCCTCTGATTTAGGATATGGGTCATGTTCATTTCGTCAAGAAACTTCAGGGCGGGTTCGATAGAAGAGCCTTGAACCATGGCAAAAAATTCCAAATTTTCCTTCAGAGTCAGCTTCCTCTGGAAATCGAGACCAGCAGATACAAATGAGGTTCTCTCTCTGATCAACCGAGGCTCTTTGATTAGATCGTGGCCCAAAATTTTGCAATTGCCTCCTTCAGCCAAAAACAATGTTGAGAGCACCTTCAGCAATGTCGTCTTTCCTGAACCGTTACCACCTGTAATCGCCAATGATGTGCCTTTCTTGATTGAAAAGGTAATATCACCCAACACTTGTAATGGCTTTTTTTGCCCAGGAGATTTGAAGATTTTTTGAAGCCCTTCACATTCAATTGCAAATCTGGTCATTCTTTCACCTCAGTAGAATTCAATTGTTCCCCACCTTCTGCTGACTTGAGTTAGCCAATAGGCAAACAACATGGAAACAAGGAAAAACAAGATAGAAGCAATGTACATCATTTGCAAGCTTGGGTCAGAGAGGTTAAATGTTGTAGAATTGGTTTTGAACAGGTCATTGAAGCCTACGTAAGAGAGTCCATCTTTTGAACTTGTGCCTCCAAGAGCCAAACCGCTAGGACGTTCAACTGCAAAAATCCATCGGAGTGTTTCTAGAGCATATGTGGGTGGGAACCAGATCAATATAGAGGAAAGGGGTTTTCCTCCTATTGAGAAGGAATCATCAAAGGAAAAAATCGGAACTATGGCACCAGAAAGGAAACGGACAATATAGATTCCTACTTTATTGAAAGTTGTTGTTCTTTTGAAGATCAGGGAGACTGAAGTAAGAATTAAGGTAAATCCAGCCATGAAGATCCATGCCATGAAAAAAATGAGAACTGAAGACCAAAACAGTTCAAAAGTACTTGGATAGACTCCTTTGAGCACTAAAGGAGGAATTACAATGACAACTAAAACAATTAACCAGCGGAACGTTGCAGCAATATACCGCCCTAGAATAATCGTTGTAGGAGAAACAGAATTGGTAATCAGAAAACCCATAGTGCCAAGTTTGCTTTCCTCGGTTACTGCTTCTACAGTGGATTCCATTACACCAGAAAAAACAGTGAAGAAGCCAGTGGCGACAAGAAAGAAGGTAACCATGGAATATGGAACTCCAGCAGGTGACGAAGTCGCATCCCATGCAGCACCCAATAGAACAAATGCAAAAACGTTGACAGCAGTCCAAGTTATTTCCACAACAATTTGGAACTTATACCTCAAGTCAACAATGATGTTCCTTTTCACCACTGCAAACAGGATACGGAAGTTTTGGTAGATTTGGCGAAAGAATTGACCTAGTTTGGCACTCAACATGCATCCTTGTGTTTTGGACTTAATAATTCCATTGCTAAATTCGTAGACAGGTGTCGGAAAAAGAAAGACCCAAATGGTCAAAACAAAAATTATTTTTTCCTAACGTGTTTTTTTCCTGTGTCTGCTTTTTTTATAAAGATCCAACTGCACAATGTCCTCCCGCAATTTCGAAATTTTGTCTTTGATGTTGTCCCTCTTCAACGCTATTGAAATCCTAGACATAGTTTCTACCGCATGGACAAACTCTTCCAGCCATGAAAAAATATCGCCTGGAAATGCAGAAAGGTCATGTCGTTTCAGTAGTTCATAGTTGATCTGTACTGGTCCCAATCCTTCAAATCGGAGCTCAAGCAATAGTTTGGTTACTTTCTTTGTGGGATGTTGGCAGTAAGGAACTTCACGGCACCCACAATCGAAGAAAAGCCTATTCCAGTGTTGTATTTTTGAAATCAATGATTTAGACAACTTCTGCTCAAAACCTGTTCCTTGTGTCAATGCCTCGAGTATAGTGTCACTAAGCAATCGGGAAGGCAATCTCATTTTTAGCGCTTGTTCGAGTTCAGCATGCGCCTTTGAGGAAAGGTGGATTGCTTTAAATGGAGCAAGATCTATTGCAATATCAATTGGTTCTTCTCTGAGAAGTTTTACAGCAATTTCATTTCCCAGTTTGGGATCAAGAAAGCTTTCTGAAACTGCTTTTCCGAGTTTGGAAAGTTTTATCTGTTCATTTCTTTGAACAATCATTCCTAAGTTTTGTAACCCTTTCAAGTGATTGTCCAATTGTTTAGTGTTGTACAGAAGAATGTTATAATATTCACTGAGTGCATTGAAAGAGACGGGTCGTAGGCTACTAATGCCCGCCAATACCTGTTCCATTTCTTTGTAGTAGTCGATATCAACATCTATAGGTTCTACATCCTTTACCAACAAATCAAAGGCAACAATGTCTTCAGACTTCTCCATTGCGGCATAAAGTTTTGCACCAGGAGTTACAACCAAGAAAACTTTTCCGAGGTCATGGTATCCGAATCTTCCTGCTCGTCCATACATTTGGTGGAATTCTGCAACAGTCAACCATTTTGACCCCATTGATGGTTTCTCCAAAACCACTTGAGAAACAGGAAAATCTACGCCAGCACCTAAGGCAGCTGTTGTCACAATGGCATCAATTTGGCCTTTGTCAAACATTGTTTCAACTTTTTTCCGTTCATAGTATGTTAAACCGGCATGGTAGTAGGAGGCACGAATGCCACTTGACTTAAGGTATGAGGAGAGCTCCTGTGCCCTTCGTCTTGAATTTGTAAATACCAATGATCGACCAATGTAACCTGTGGAAGATTTTTCGTTTAGACCATTCTGTACAATTTCTGCAATTACTCGAGGTTTTTCTTCCTCCTTTTCAGTTAAAATGATGTGTCGTTCCAGAGGGATTGGCCGTTTATTATAATGCACAAGTTCTAAATTGAGATCATCTGCAAGCTCTTCTGGATTTCCTATTGTTGCAGAAAGTGCAATGACCTGACAATTAGGGTAAATTTTTCGTGTTCGTGCAATAATTCCATCTAGTTCTTGACCCCGTTCTTCATCACCTAGAAGTTGTACTTCATCGATCACTAGACAGCCGATTTCTCCTAAATCTGTTGTATGCTTGCTCCGCAATATCCAATCAAATGCTTCATAGGTGGCCACTATAATATCGGCTTCCTTGATATTACCATCCACAATGACCTTATCCTGATCTCTAACATTGATTTTGGTCATACCAACACGAATGACAACTCGTAGTCCCAACGGTTTGTATGTTGTCTTGAATTGTTCATATTTTTGATTGGTCAACGCGACCAAAGGAGTGATAAAAACAAATTTTGCCTTTCTTCTGTGTAGTATGGACAGTCCAGCCATTTCTCCTAAAAACGTTTTTCCTGATGAGGTGCCTGCCACTACCAATTGATCTGTCATGTCCAAAAGCCCTTGCTTTATGGCCAATTGTTGGACGGGCAATATCGATTTATAGCCATGCTTTATCCAATTTTTTATCATCAATTCGTCAAAATACCCTCTATTGATATACTTCCTGAGGGCTTTTCGAATTTCTTGAGGAGGTATAGACTTGTCAGCCTGAATTATGTCAAAAAGTGTGGAATCAGATTTGAGGTTTCGATGACGAGGTTGTTGCAGAACCGCAACTGCTTTTTCTACTGACTTGAATCTATTCAATTGTTGCCTGTAGAATGATGTAGTTGATTCTGTAAGCTCGATACCATATCTTTTGAAATCATCCTTCACCTCCTCCAATGCACATTGTTTGCAAACAGGCTTACCAAAATAATCGAAGGCGGTTTTTTCAGATAGGAAAGTGTATTTGTTGAAGTTCATTTGGCATATGTAGCATATTGTTACCTGTCGTGGTGGAGGTAGCCCCATTGATTCAACCAGTAGAACGAATTCATTTTGCAATGGCACAGGATGAGAAGAAGGGATAAGAATATATTGGATACTGGAAAGTACTTCTTTTTTGAACGATTTTACGGTTTGATATCGGGTCATGTTTCCTATTTTCAACTCGATTCGTGAAAGTTCAAGCTTCGTTGCTGCTTTGTAATAATGAAACAATCCCTCGGTTTGCGGAGAGAGCTTATTTACTCCTCTGGAAAGGTCAACTATTGCAAACCGCGATACCCATTTTTCGTCATCGATATTTTTCCAATGCGAGATGACGATGTTGAGGAGTTGGTTTTTCGTCACTGTAAATATATTGTTTTGATTTTCTAAAAACTTCTTGATAGAAACGATTCCTGAGATACTGCTCGAGAATTATGTTTGAATTACCACTTCTTCTTAGCCATAAATACGTTGTTTGGGAAATTTGGAAGTGAAATGAGTTCATATGCCTCTGAAAACGAACGCTTTGGATCTATATATTCC
>JALUTL010000140.1 GCA_027016475.1 Candidatus Heimdallarchaeota archaeon | reverse complement strand
AGATTAATGAAGTTGGAGGGAGGGTTGCAGACTTTGTCACATCAATCACACCAAAATTAAGAGAAATAAATGCAAAATTGATTGACATAGAAGAGCAGTTTGATGAGCTTGTTGAACAGTTGGCAAAAACGCCACCACAATTTATCAAAATTGGGCCATTAAAGATTCTAGGTGGCGAAGCATCCGTTCCAACTCCAATGGCGACACAGTCACAGAAGCCAACAGGTACTACACCTACAGCACCTTCCCAACCAATGCCTGAAGGTATTCCAAATCTTCCAACTCCAGCAGTAGCTTCTGGAACTCCTCCTGCTGGTGGCCCCAATTTGGGCGGTGCACCATCGGGTGGTCCGAATTTAGGTGCCCCTCCTGCTGGTGGCCCCAATTTGGGCGGTGCACCATCGGGTGGTCCGAATTTAGGTGCCCCTCCTGCTGGTGGCCCCAATTTGAGCGGTGCACCATCAGGTGGTCCGAGTTTAGGAGCTCCCGTAAGATTTGGAAATGAAGATTTGCAGGCAGCCCTTGGCAGCCTCAAAAAAGTTTCTGAAGAAGAAAAATCTAAGCCTCCAGCCTCATCACCAGCACCTATGGGCGGAGCAGGAATGTTTAGTGAAGATGCCATTAAAGGTGCCCTGAGCAGTCTTAAGAGTGTTCCGAAAGAAGAAAGGAAGGAAGTGACTGGTATCAGCGGCCCAGGACTCGGCGGAATTACGGAAGGAGCGATTAAAAATGCGCTGAGCAGTCTAAAAAGTGTCAAGAAGAAGGAGGAGAAGAAAGATAAGGAGGACGATGTTTTGGAAAAAGAAGCAAATGTTGAAGAAATGTCTGCTGAAGAAATGAAAAGCCTCCTTCAAGAAAAACTCAAAGCTGCGTTTAAGTAAAGAGTAGCAATTTAAACCATTTACACAATATGAGTTCATGCCTGAATATTGGTTTTACGTTATCCTCGGAATAGTACAAGGGAGTGCGGAATGGTTGCCAGTATCAAGCGAAGGTATGTTAACTCTGATTGGACTTGTATTTGGCTTAAATTTTGACGAAGCCCTGCGAATCGCAATTTGGCTCCATTTAGGAACAGTGGGAGCAGTATTGGTAAAATATCGGCAGGAATGGTTGGATATTCTTTTTAATTTTGATAAACCAGTGCCCGAACGGAAGTTTGTCATTTGGACAACAGTTGGAACAGCCATAACGGGTATTCCTGTAAAAGTTCTGCTTTTAGATGTGTTGGATCCACAAATTTTGACAGTTGCAGGTTATATGATCATTGGAAGCGCTTTATTGTTAACTTCGTTGCTTTTGTACTTTTCAAGCAAGATGGAAAACTATGAACTAACCAATTTGGAATCTCTATCTACTCGTCAACAATTATTGATAGGAATGACTCAAGGGTTCACTATCATTCCTGGAATAAGCAGGAGTGGTACAACCGTTTCAGCCCTATTGTTATTCAAAACAAAGAATGAGGATTCATTCAAAGGTTCCTTCCTGATGTCTGTGCCAGCAGTTTTGGGGGCAACAGTGCTTGACACAGCAGATATTGTGTTTGCAGGACAATCACTACCCTTCAACTTGGTAGGAGTGACTATTGGCATTACTCTGGCATTTCTGATGGGATTATTGACCATAGAGCTGTTGATCCGATTGGCCAAAAAAATTAACTTTGCAACCTTCACTTTTGGGTTGGGTATTTTGTTGCTTAGTATTGGTGTAGTAATTTTGATTTAGAAAGCTTTCAGAGGTTTCTTCTGTATTCTCCACCAACTTGGTACAATGCTTTTGAAATTTGTCCCAAAGAGCAATACTGAACTGTTCTGAGTAATTCGTCAAACAAGTTTTTTCCACTGACTGTTGCCTGTTGAAGTTTTTTCAGAGCCTCAGGGGCCTTGTCCTTGTGCTTTTCCTGAAATTCACGAAGTCTCCTGATTTGCAAATCTTTTTCTTCCTTTGTGGCCCGTATAAGCTCATTGATTTCCAATTCATTAGATGCCCTATTTGGATTGAGAAACGTATTGACACCTATGATTGGTAGAATTCCTTTGTTTTTCAGTGTCTCATAGTAGAGAGATTCCTCTTGAATTTTACCGCGTTGATACTGAGTTTCCATTGCACCCAAAACGCCACCACGTTCCGTCAACCTATCAAATTCAGCCAATATGGCTTCCTCCACCAACTCAGTCAGCTCTTTTATGATAAAGGCACCTTGGTTTGGATTTTCATTCTTTGCAACACCAAATTCCCTGTTGATAATCAACTGAATTGCCATTGCACGTCTGACTGATTCTTCTGTGGGGGTGGTGATGGCTTCATCATAAGCATTGGTATGCAATGAGTTGCAGTTATCGTAAATAGCCAACAGTGCCTGCAGCGTCGTTCGGATATCATTGAAGTCGACTTCTTGTGCATGAAGGCTTCTACCGCTTGTCTGAATGTGGTATTTTAGCATTTGACTTCGCTTGTTCCCCTTGTATTTGTTTCGGACTGCAATTGCCCAAATACGACGGGCCACCCGCCCAATAACACTATACTCAGGATCAAGTCCATTACTGAAGAAAAATGAGAAGTTTGGTGCAAAATCATCGATGTGCAAACCGCGGGACAGATAATATTCCAGATAGGTAAAACCGTTTGCCAGAGTGAAGGCAACTTGGGTAATTGGATTTGCGCCAGCTTCAGCAATGTGATAACCAGAAATGGAGACAGAATAATAGTTTTTCACGTTGTTCTCAACAAAATAGGCCTGAATATCGCCCATCATTCGAAGTGAAAAATCAATGGAAAAGATACAGGTATTCTGTGCTTGGTCTTCTTTCAAGATATCCGCTTGTACGGTTCCTCTAACAACGGAAATAGTCCTCTTTTTAATGTCTTCATAGACATCGTCCGGTATAAGGGCACGGATTTCCTCCCATGGTTTGGGGGCAGGTGTATTTTCATCAACAACCCAAAATTCACCACTATGAACGTTATGTCCATACCTGCCATCCCCTGTTCGAACAAATGCTTCAGCTGGTGAAAGCAAGCCTTGATCAACTACCCACTTTCTGCATTGCTGACGAATGGCTGTATTGAAGAAAAACGCAAGGATTATTGGTGCGGGCCCATTGATCGTCATGCTGACTGATGTTGAAGGATCACAAAGGTCAAAGCCAGCATATAGACGTTCCATATCTTCAATTGTACATATGGAGACCCCACTCTCGCCTACTTTGCCGTAAATGTCTGGCCTTTCATTTGGATCCTCTCCATACAAAGTGACAGAATCAAAGGCCGTACTAAGTCTGGCAGCCTTCGAATCTTTTGAGAGATAATGAAACCTCTTATTGGTTCGTTCAGGAGGACCTTCACCGGCAAACATTCGTGTTGGATCTTCGTTGGTTCTTTTGAATGGATACACTCCAGCAGTAAAGGGAAATCGCCCAGGAACATTTTCAAGAAGCTGCCATTCCAATATCTCTCCCCAATCTTCAAAATCAGGCAAAGCGACCTTTGGAATCCTTTGATGCGACAGTGATGTTGTGTAGGTTTTTGTTCGTACTTCCTTCCCTCTGACAAGATAAACAAATTCTTCATCAGAATAACGTTTTTTCAAATTTCCCCATTCCTCGATAAGTTTGAGGTTTTCTTCCGTTATCTGCTTTCTATACCATTCAATCTGCTGATCAAGCAAGTCGAGAAGGTGGTCAGGAAGGTCTTTTATAAATGGAGGACGCGGAGTTGAATCCCTTGGATCTATAGGGGTTGTGGCATCCTTCAATGATTGCTTGACATTAATAAGCTGCCATAATTTTCGTGCATACTTTGCCTGTTCCTTTGCCCATTTTTTGTAATCTCGAACAGTATCTGCAATTTCAGACAAGTAGCGTATCCTTTCCGGAGGTATGATGTATTCCCTGTTGGAAAGTCCTACCGGAAAGTCAGCAATTTCTTTAAGCCTTGACTTAAAGTGATTATTTGGAAATCTCTCTTGGACTAAATCGATTAAATAAAGATAGAGTGCATTTACACCTGAATCATTGAATTTTGAAGCACGTGTACCAAAGACTGGAAGTTTCTCATCAGGATACTTTTCAGTATCAAAAAGTTTTCTTGAACGGCGATACTGTTTTCTTACATCACGTAGTGCATCCAAGGAACCTTGTCTCTCGAATTTGTTGATGACAATAATATCCGCGAAGTCAATCATGTCTATTTTTTCAAGTTGTGTCGTTGCTCCGTATTCCGAAGTCATCACATAGAGCGAAATGTCACTTAAATCCACTACCTCTGTGCCTGATTGACCTATGCCTGATGTTTCAACGATTATCAGATCATACCCTACATATTTACAGATATCAATAGCTTCATCTGCAGCTTGGCTGGTCGCAAGATTTGCTTGACGAGTTGCCAATGAACGCATATATGCGTTGTCTGTATGGCTGAGGGTGTTCATTCGAATTCGATCTGCAAGTAGAGCACCTCCAGTTTTTCGCTTAGAGGGATCTATGGAAATGATTGCAATGGTTTTTTCGGGAAAATCAAGAAGGAATCGTCTGGCCAGTTCGTCTGTCAGTGATGATTTTCCTGCTCCACCAGTCCCCGTAATTCCAATGACCGGAATTTGTTGCTTGCGTCCCTTCTCGATGATTTCAAGATTGTCTAATTTGTCATTTTCTGCTTTTGTAATTGCACCAGCTGTAAATCTCCACTCTTCCTCAACCACATTGGGATCAAAGGTCTTTGGTGCATACGCGGATGTATCAAAATCACATTCCTTCAAAATAAAGTTGATCATACCCTGAAGGCCCATTACTCTTCCGTCATCTGGAGAGAAAATTTTTGTAATCCCATACTCTTCCAATTCCTTTATTTCATGCGGAACAATGACACCGCCTCCTCCTCCGAAAATTTTGATATGGTCGGCATTGAACTTTCTCAGCAGATCCTTCATATACTTGAAATATTCCATATGACCGCCTTGATAGCTAGAAACTGCAATGCCTTGGGCATCTTCCTGTATTGCTGCTCTGACCACATCCAAAACGCTTCGATTGTGGCCGAGATGTATCACCTCTGCCCCAGAATCCTGAAGTATTCTTCTCATGATATTAATTGCTGCATCATGGCCATCAAATAAGGCTGCTGCAGTTACTATTCTGATTTTGTGTTTTGATTGATACACTTCAGGTTCCTTATAC
>JALUTL010000139.1 GCA_027016475.1 Candidatus Heimdallarchaeota archaeon | reverse complement strand
CGGAAGAACTTTATAGAAATATAGCAAAAAATTAGGAAAATATACGAAAATTAAACCGAGTATTCGGAACAATGGCAGTTTTTAACAGCATTACAAATGATTGATTTCAACCCAATACCGAAAGGCCCCACCCAATTTCTGCTTCAACTCTTCAAAACCCATAGGCTTCACAATGTATGAATTTACATGGTTTGAATAGCAAAACTGCAAATCATGACAAGAATTCGATGTAGAAACTATAACCACAGGTATCCAACGAGTAGTTTCATCCCCCTTCAACTGCCTCAATAGATCACGACCATCAATATCAGGCAAATTCAAATCAAGAAGAACCAAACGCAATGAATACGATGAACCAACAATGACCTCACGAATCCGAGATAACGCTTCCCCACCATACTGAAAATACTCCACAGCAACACCTATGCCTAACTGGGCCAAAACCTCCTTGATAAGAAAAATGTCCGAATCATTGTCCTCAATAACAATAACCAAGCTTTCGGTCATCACTTAACCTTTCATCAGGACCTTTTTCTCAATTTCTATCCGTAACCCAACCAGTGCATCATTTTCCAATTCCACCTATGAACAGTCCAAACATTTTTGAGCTGGACAAAAATAAAACAAAATAGGGCGCGTGGTCTAGTGGCTATGACGCCGCCTTCACACGGCGGAAATCCCCAGTTCGAGAAATTATTGTCTGAGGGCATAATTCGTGAGTCTGGGCGCGCCCATGAGCACTGGTTTTTGAAGACAGGAAGAGTTTGGATGGTTCGCGATGATGTTGAGATTTACGTCCAAGAGATAGATTATGTAACCGGCAAACCATTTCTGCGTCTTTTGGAGGATGACGAGGTTCCGATATTTGAGATCGAGGAATTCTACAGGAAACTGGATGAATCCATGACTGAAGGCTATCATGATTGGCCTGGAAGCAAGTTCAGTGCCCATTTTTCCCGTATCAAGTACAGGAACAGATATCGTAAAAAATGCACAAGCCTAGAATCTGGAGTAACTTATGATGCAGTCAGTGATGGTGAAACGGCCACATACAATTTGGATTGGGATTACGGGTATCTTAAGGGATCAGCAACGCTTGAAGTTTTTGCTGCATATGATTTTTAGGGCGAATGTTATGTTACGAGTGAAAATCGGTTAACAGACACTAATGCCATACCTTCCATCGGTTCCTCTGAAGAAGACAGTGTTTTGAAGGGTTTGTCCGCCTCATTTGGAAGTGGGAAGATATTTGGAATCGAATGGTTCAAAGGGTTTGATTTTGAGAATAACTGTTCAGTATATGAGTTAAAATACTTGCAAGGAGAGATCAAAGGCAATTTTTATGGTTCCTTTGGGGCTTCGCTTAGCGGATCGGGGTCTGTAGAGCTGAATGATTGCTATGACAATTCAAAAAACAAGCTTTCTGGCAAAAAATCCATTGAGACAGGAGTATATGTTGGATTTACATCACGGCCTTTTAAAGTGATTGATGTTGATTGGTCGATAACAGCCGGGGTCAACATTCAATTGACGTGCGATATTTCCACCGACAGTTCACTTCATGTAAAAGGTGTTTGTTCCGGCAAAGTGTTCATTAAATTCGACGTTAAGCTATGGCATGTGGGAGTGACGAAAACAATCGACATATATCCGATGCCATCAACAAATTTTGATTTTGGCAAGATTGGGGGCGATGATGGAAGTATGTGGCATTACGACTCCTAGTGAAAGTTTCTCGCTACAACAATAAGCAATACATGAATAGAATAAATCGTAGCCTTATTGGAAAACAAAATGGCTTAGCAATTAGACGGGTTATTTTAGGATGGCCACACTTAGGTGATGAGTTCAACGCACATTTGAACCAATAATGAAAGGCCATAACAATCAAGATCGTTATCCAATTGACTTGTGATTTTCATTGGTTATGAAGAATAGTGAGAAGACATAAGACCGGAATACTGTAATATTTCAATGGACCATTGTATGTCAAAACTTCATCTTTTTTTCGAAAGGCGATACCTTCCTGCATTTAACAAAAGGCTAGCAAAGTTAGAAATAGTTGACTTTCATGTTGCATACATGAAACCCAAAGCCCCTTTGTCGAAGGTTCTGGTCAATGCGTGATCCACCAGAATGAATTTCCCTGTTCGGGTGATGTCAATTTCGATTGCCAATGCAGATCCCGGAACTACAGCGATAGTTTCTGCATTGTACATGTTTGGTGCGGACCAATCAGTTTCGTAATAGACTCGGTTCCATACACCGCCTATTAGGTGGAAGTTGCTGATGATGTTGGGGCCACCCACAGCGAAGAAGAGACGAACTGTTGAATTGATAGTAACATTGAGGGAATATTCGCCCAAAGTCAGTGCATTGACCATTCCATTGAAAATTACGTAATCGGGGTTTTCCTCGAGTTGTTTTCGGTCATCAAACTCCTGATGCCCTTGGGTACCTTTGGGATACTTGGTGTAAATTTCATTCTGGCCTACATAGAACTCATAATCGACGTCCAGCAACCCACCGGCTGGTTCAACGGAGATGGTTCCATACATTCCCTTTGAGATGTGGGTTGGGACATGCGGTGAAGCACAATGGTAGATAAACACACCTTCCCATTCGGCGATGAAGCTGAACGATTTTGTTTCGCCGGGTTTGGCCTGGGTAAATGCGGCACCGCCACCGTCCTTGTTCACTGCATGGAAATCAATGCTGTGGGTATGTTCGGAAGTCGAGGGGTTCTTTAGGTGAATGGTGGCATTGTCACCTACACGGACACGGATCAATGGCCCAGGCACAGCTCCATTGAAGGTCCAAAATGTAAAACTTGTTCCATCATCCAGTTTTGCAGTGACTTCTTCAGTTATGATCGTGAATTCAACATTGGTGGCAGATCGGTTGCCAACTGGAGCGGGAATGTCGTTTGGTTTTCGGATGACGTTCTTGTCCAAATTGACGGCTGGATCGGGTGAATCTGCGGTACTTTCACCGATTATGAGCTTTCCGTTCATGGATGTATAATGTCCGGGAACAGAGCAGTAATAGATCAGAGTGCCTTCATCACCAACTGCGAATGTGGCAGTTGCTTCCTCGTTTCCACTTAATGCGACCAAGTCTGTTTGGACGAGATCATCGATGGTAAAATCATGAGGCATTCCATCACCGGCCAAAAGTTTGATTGTGACCTTTGCGTTTGCCGGCACCACCAAATCAGGATTTGTTTTTCCGTCGATGTCGCCACCAACTCCTACAAAGCCACTAATGAAGGCCTGCAATGTGAATTCAATTTCAGGGCCGGAGGGAGATGATCCTTGATTCATGAAGAAGGCAGTCATTCCTCCAGCAAGTGCCCCTGATGCAAGAGCTATCAGCAGAAGCAGTCCAAGTGTTTGGGTTTGATTTGACATGTTGTTCACCGCTACAAGACATATACTATAGTCTCTATAGCAACAGGAAATATGCTTTACATTATATATTATTTTGGGTGTGGCATCAAAAATCAACAAGCAATCGACATTAAATCGACCAATAATTCATAATTAATAAAAAATAGTTGGACTATTGACATGTTTTACACAACAAGACACATTATAACGTAGTTGGCACAAACCATTCTGCATTCACCATCGGACGACCATCACACATTGGATTTTTGCGTGTAATCAAAATTATACGCAAAAATCACATTGAATGTTGAGGATATCTTAGTCCCATCCCAGTCCATCCAGCGCTTTGAGGATCTGGTCTGATGTCTGGTCTGTTTTGACTCCCTTTATGGTCTTGACTATGTTGCCATTTTCATCAATGAAGTGGATATGTCTTTTCACTCCCATGAACTTTTTGCCATAAAGAGTACGCTCTCCGTACATGTCCAACTTGTCTAGAAGTTCATGGTCTGGATCACATATCAGTGGGTACGGAAGGTCATATTCCTTGGCAAACTTTGCATTCAGTTCTACCGGGTCTGTTGAAATGCCATATATTTCCACCTCTCTTTTCTTTATCTCTTTAAACCCGTCTCGAATAGAGCATACTTCTTTTGTGCAGCCTGGGGTGAATGCCTTTGGATAGGAGAACAGAACAACTCGTTTTCCTTTGAAATCTTTTTCTGTGATTGGTTTTCCAGTATGCAGTTGCAATTTGAATGTTGGAAGGTTCATAGATTGAGATCAGCTTACTAGTACAAATATCTAGAGGAATGGGAAACTCATGATCTATTTTGTTTGAAGCTTCATTCATTCAGGGCAAATTTTGGAAAAAATGCACTTGTTCGTTCAGAGCTTGTACCTCAAAGCTTTTGTTGCCATCCGCCTATCAGATTCCATGAAAATCTATACTCGGCACGGCGATACGGGGAAAACATCACTGTTGGGTGGTGAGAGGGTATACAAAAACGATCTCCGCGTCAATGCCTACGGTGACATTGACGAATTGAATAGCCATCTCGGGCTTGCCGCTACCAAGGCGGATGACATTGAAGACTTAAAAACCAGCATTTTAGAGATTCAGAAACACCTCTTCCAAATTGGTGCTGCCTTGGCATCCCCAACCCCTCGCCCATCTGTTTCAGAAGATGATGTTAGGGTTCTTGAACAGCTCATTGACCGCGCAACTGAGAAACTAGCTCCTTTGCAGTCTTTTATTCTTCCCGGTGGATCAGAATTGGCCGCGCAATTCCATGTCTGCCGCACAGTGGCTCGTAGGGCAGAACGTTCCATAGTTGCCCTTCATCAACAGCATCCTGTTGATGAACATATAATCAAATATGTCAATCGTCTTTCTGATTTGATGTTTACTTGGGCAAGGTTTGCCAATCATATGCGTGGAGTTGCCGACATTCTCTGGCAAACTTGAACAGGTAAAATGGAAAACCCATAAATACAACATTAATCCTATAATGATTGTGTCAATGGGTTTGACAAAGGAGGACAAGGACTTTGAGGAGTTCCATGCAATGTTCCTCCAAGAATTTGAATCATTGCTTGACGATTATTCAAAGACACTGAAGCGGTTGCGTCCTATTGAGCCAGTTGAAGAACGGCTGGAGGGATATTCGAACCTTTTCCGCATCTTTCACACCATGAAGGGTGCGGCAGGATATTTCAAGGACTATTACAAACTTTCTGAATTTTCTGAAATATACTGTGAAGCCTTTCGTAACATGACGCCTGAAAAAGCCGAGGATTTCACCTATTTGAATTGGGCACGAAAAGGCTTTACACAACTTTCTTCCGCATTCTTTGCCATCCGAAGAGGGTCTTCATTGGATGCATACCGTTTTATTGTCCCTCCCCACAATCTTAGGGACTAGTTGGTTTGCTTAAATTCCATGATCCGATTGAATGGCTCAGTTACCATATATTCTTCAGAGAATTTCCATTGTTTCTTTTCAAAATCATAGTTGGGTGGGTAGAACCAGTAATTTGATGCTCCTTCATCTCTGGTAACCATAGTATACAGTTTCATTTGTGGAAATTTTTTCCAAAGCGTATATCCGAAACGTGTGGCATGTATTGGTGGCATGTTTCCCCAAATCAGAGCGGACTGTTCATTAAGCAGATCCAAGGAAATGCGGAAGGGCGGTTGATGCTTGTCAAAGTAGGCAAACAGCTTCTTTAGCTGTACTGTGGTAAGATTTTGGATGAGTGCCAGATAGGTGTCCGTCAAATCAAAATACTCTCGATCATAGTTCAATCGAACGGAAGAAACAAAATTCTTCATGACAAACGAGTAATAATTGAAAGCGGTACTTTTGCTGAGACCGAACGTCTTCATGATGTCCGATTGTTTGGTTGAGGCATCTTTTGTAAGAAGTCTGAGAATGTCAAAATGAATCGGCTTGATGGTTTCCATATCGATAGCTTTTGGAGGATCCGGAAGTTCTGCTGGGTCTTCTTCATCAAAATGGGAAATCCATTGTTTCCACGAGAAAATCCATTTTCCTGTTGCAGAGTCGTATGCCTGCAAATTTGGGTAGATTTCTTTCCGGATGCCTGTGCTTGAAAACATCAGGTAGTCTGTGATTATTTTCTCCTGCACCAACAGGTTTAGGAAATTGACCATGTTTACTTTCCCTTCGGGAGGGACGTTGAATTGGATGAAGATGCCAAAACCGCTCCCCACTATCCTGGATCTATAAACTGTATATGGATGCTCTCTACATGCTTGCTCCATCAGTGTCAACGAACTATGGTTCGGAAGCCAAGCAATAACGTTGAGTCGCGTCAATCCAATTGTTTCAGGCCTGTAGGTTGCGAATGGTGTTCGGATCAGCTGATTCTCCTTCAGATATTCATATCTTTTCTTCACTGTGGGCCATGAAAGACTTGTTTCCTTTGAAAGATCTGAAAGAGACATCAAAGGGTCTTTTTCCAATGCCTTTATCATAATCAGCTCATCATTGGAAAGAGACATATAATTCACACTCAATAAATGTCTATATTACAATAGCCTTAGATCTCCATGGGGATCTCCGCCAGAAGTCTCTCCTGGAGGATCAAAGTCATGGTCTGCGTCTCCGGACGCAGCTCCACCTGAGAAAAGTTGTACGATTATTCTAATGTTGTACATCCCAGATTCGGTGGCATCATTATGGAAAATCATAATACCCTCCAAAGATGTATAAGCTGTGTTGATAAGATAACCGTATTCAACCATTCTTCCAGACGGCAATGTCAATTGAAAATACAGATTGAAATGTCCTCTTCCTCCTTCTCTGTACATGTCAATTGAAAAGTGTATGACTACATCATCCTCTATCCCGTCCTCTCCAACTGCAGTGTAATAGGCGTCAGTAATGACCACTGTAATTGATTGGCTATTGTTTGCGACTTGGACTGAATTGCCAATAGCCAATGGTGCAAGACCAGCGACTATCAGGGCCAAAAGTGCTCCATTGGCTATCCATTGTTTGAGGCTCATAACCCGTTATTGTATTTGTCATTATTTAAATATTACATGGAAAAAAATGAAGAATGTTCATTTGTGTTTTTTTGGTTTCGAAAATGGCTGTGATTGTTTCGAATATCGCATGCTCTGATTGGGGTGATTGGGGCATCTTTCTTTTGTTCAGCACATTTCCGAATTCCGTCTCTTTTTTCATGACGTAATTTGCCCCAAAAATGTAAATCTCATTTATTTGAACCTTTCTAAAATAATTTTCATTAATTTTCAAAAAAGTTCAAAATCCTTTTATAATTGGAGGTTCCTTGTAGAATTGGTGGTCTCATGTAGTACGAATTTGGGACAACAGTTCCGAAATTTGGTACTGCTGGATCATTGAGCTGATAAACATGAAAAAAGCAATGTCTATCTTATTGATTGCAACAATGACAATCGGCGTAATGGGATTGGCGTCATCTGCATGGGCAGAACCAACTCATTATGCATACATTCTCGCACCTCCTTGTGGAACCCCTGCTGGTGGGGCCTGCCCCCCTGATGATGGGGGCGGCGGCTCCGGCCAAACCGTTCCTTGGGGAATAACACGAATTAATGCAGATCAGGCACAGACACAGGTTGATCATTCTGGTGTCATCGTCGCCATAATCGACACTGGTTTTGATTATACCCATGAAGACCTTCAAGGTCTCTTCCTTTGGGGATATTCATACTATGAACCTGGGTCTGGCGGGCGTGGCCCCTTTGCCCCTCCAATTACTGAGGCAGAATGCACTGTATCTGATCCAAGCGCATGCTATGATGACAACGGGCATGGTACCCATGTCGCAGGAACTATTGCTGCACAGAACAATGAACTTGGCGTTCTTGGTGTCGCTCCAAATGTAGGGCTGTACATCATCAAGGCTTTGTCTGGCGGCGGTTCGGGATCCTATGAGGCTATTGCCGGTGGTATCATCAAGGCTACACAGGGGCCTGATGGCGTTGCTGGAACCTCTGATGATGCAGATGTCATTTCCATGTCCCTTGGTGGTTCTTCTGGAACTGCTGAATTGGAAGCTGCAGTCAACTATGCACTCGATAATGGTGTTGTAGTGGTTGCCGCAACTGGAAATGACGGTGCTGACTCTCCAAGCTATCCCGCAGCCTATCCTGGTGTCATGAAGGTTGGTGCTATTGACAGCAACAACAACATTGCATCATGGTCAAACAGAGGTGAGGATGTCCTTGCACCAGGTGTTGATGTCCTTTCAACAGTTCCTGGTGGATATGATACCTACTCTGGAACTTCCATGGCTACACCACATGCATCCGCTGTTGTTGCCTTGGCCATTGCTGCCCATCCCACATACACCAACACTCAAATCTTCGATCTTGTCGTCAGCACAACTGACTCATACAACGTCGTAGATGCCTTGGCTGTAATATAGTAAAATTATAACAAATAAAGACGCCAATTTCACCAAATTTCATTAATCAATTTTCACCTGTTCCTAAACAATTTTTTTTGCAGATCAATTCAATCATACTTTCGGATTTTGCGCTTTAACAGGAATGGCACCGCCAGCAAGATTCCAATGGCTAACAAAGGACTTTCTTCTTCTGATGTTTGACTTTGCTCGGATGATGTGGTGTCCTGCAATGTGACTTGAACGGATCCGCTGAAAGTATGCTCTCGTGGCCCAACAAATGCCTTGTGTACTGTATCCCGCAATTGCTTAAGAGCGTCAGTCAAAGCCTGGACTTTTTCTCCAACATTTGACGATGTTCCATTCTCAACTATGTCAAGGGCGTGTTGGTAGACCACAGCTGCCAATGTTTCAGACGTGTTTAATATGTCCTGAAATGATGTGACAGTTCCGCCTTCAAACATTTGGTCAAACAATGGTGCTGTTGCGCTTACGTTGTTTTTGAATGAAGTGGTTGCATCTGCTGATTGGGCAGCCAAATTGAGATGGTCTTTCATTCCAAAAAGGAATTGGAGTAGTCCGAAAGGATCCGTGAGCAAAACTCCGTTTCCGTCCTTGTCGTAGTCCGTATCACTTCCGAAAAAAGCATTAAGCACAATTTCTCCATATTGCTTCCCTGTCGTGTTTGTAGGTACAGATGGAGATTCTTCGAGCAGTCTTTCCAAAACTAGGAGGGTGCCTTGCCCTAGCCCCACATTCTGCAAAGGCGGTGGTTGTCCGCCTGTCCATTTTGCATAGACATGTACAACATGGACATATTCTTCGGCAGGGATTTCGATGTTCTGAATTGCATTTCCATCCATCTTGACAGACAGAACATCTCCCAAAAGAAAGACATTTGTAGAGAATTCCGCAACTCCATCGACCACTTCCACTTCTTCAGATCCAACCGATAAATTCAGGGGAATGTTTCCTGTAACCAGCATTTTGGTCGAATTAATCGAATCCAAATCAAATGAAAACTTCACTTCAACGACTGTATCCCCTTGAGCTGTCGGGGGGATCAACATTGCCACGAACAGTAGCACTAAGATGATCTTTTTCATTAAGATATTTTAGTGGCAGACAATTTATCTCTTCTGTTTTACCAATGTTTACTTCTGCTCCTTCTCCAGATGTTCTGCAAATAACACCTCTACCCGACCATCCACTTTGTATTTGAACTCATCTGTAATCTCACCCAATACAAACACGTCTTCAAAATTTTCTGCAACATACTCTCCTAAAGTTTTGCATTTTTTGCGAAGCTCCGGATCATCTGCTGTGGACCACAGCAGTACTAGAAGATCCGATGTTGGATCTTTCCTGAACGGAACTTTTGTGACCAGTATTTGCTTGTCTCCCAGATCCATGGAACTAAGGTCTCCGGAAGTTATCTCGGAGATGATTGATGAAATTCCCACAAATGCTCCCCCTGCTAATGTTCTGTCTTCAACTTCCACAGCACCAAATTCAAATGAGTAAGGGGCAATACCGGTTGAGTGAACAAGCATCAGATACAGGGGAAGTCCTCGTTCTGGACGGCTACGATAATACAGCACACCAACAGCTCCAGCCATTGCTACCAAAGCGATCATCAAAATAAAGTTCAGCGGGTTTTCAAAAACCCCTCGTTCTTTTCGAATGTTTGTGAAATCTACCCCCGGATTTCTGAAGCCAATCAGTCCTCCCTGTTCCATGCCTGAGACCAAATCATAAAAGCCATCCCCATCGAAATCCACTAAAGTAGGGGCCAGAAACTTTCGCTGTCCTATGTTTAATGAGTGGAAGGGGTTTCCTCCATTTGAGAATTGAATTACTTCAAAATCAAACTTTTCATCATCTGAAAAATTTTTCAGATAGATTATTCCAAACCTTTCTGTTCCCACAATCAGATCCACAGTTGAGTCTGGATTATTCGGATCTGGATGAAAGGCAAAGGGAACTGGATACCTACCCAATGGAAAATTGAAAATGGTACGGTCTGCCTGCCATTGAGGGGAGTCTCTAGTTCCTTTATTGAAATAAACAACCAAAGATCCGTTGCCTTCGCCCACTATAAGCTCTGGCACCGAATCTCCATTCAGATCCCCCACAGTGGGCTTGGCAAAATTTGATACTTCAACTCCCTCCACCAAACTGTCATTAATCAAAAAATTTCCCGTATTCTGCTGAAGCAGAAGATGGACTTTCCCTGATGCATCTCCAACCAATAGATCATCACGTCCGTCTCCATTCATGTCATAGACAAAAGGACCGCCTCGCTCGAATGCCAGAGTGATGAGTCCCGCTTCAAAAGCCGCAAAACGCTGATACGTTCCATTTGTCTCCAAACTTGCTTGATG
Organism: Candidatus Heimdallarchaeota archaeon; assembly: GCA_027016475.1. Taxonomy (GTDB): domain Archaea; phylum Asgardarchaeota; class Heimdallarchaeia; order Heimdallarchaeales; family Kariarchaeaceae; genus WAKA01. The sequence goes on along the minus strand of JALUTL010000139.1, from coordinate 3,754 downwards.
ATAAAGTGTTCCGTCTCCAGATCCCATGAATAAGTCATGGCGAGTTGGAAATGTATATTTCATGAAGGCAGGATGGCTAAACGATATTCCTGGCTGTACATTGTCCAACGTGATTGGAACCCATTCCTGCCCAGCTACTGGTGCAATTGGAAAAAAGGCAACCATGGCAAGCATTAATACAACTTTTTTCATCTTTACCATTCAGGAAAGGCTCTGATATTTCTAGCTTTTCATTATTACACCCAATCAACAAATACATGCTAAGACGGACGACTTGTGTTGTGTGGGGTTGCCTTCCGCAATTCATGGACGCATTGCATTACAAGGCTGAAGTAGAGGCTTATTGCTTCATTTGCGTTCGTGACAATAAAGGTTACGTCCCTTTGCCATTGTCCATTCCTCATCTTCCATTCCCCAATTCTATAGATTGATGATGAATTCCAAAGTTCCATCACAAATCTTCTTCCTCTGATAGTCAGATCCAAGATGATCATACTATATAATTGGGAAAGAATCAATAAATCAATTCTCAATCACATGATTTTGCAAAGTTTCGCAATTTGATCCGAAAACTCCTGTTTTTAATGAACTGGCCTCTCTTTGCCCTGAAAATGGTTTAATTGATCAATGTTTGAATGTTTTGACAGAGCTATTTTTCCAAGGTACATATCCTTATGGATGACACTTTTGTTCTAGCCATGTTTTCTACTCTATGTGCTCTTGAGCAATTAAACCTTCTTTAATTCGATACTCACGGTATTCCCTGATGCGTTCCAAATCCAAGGTTGCCCTGATATTCCCCTGCTCGTCTGGTAAAACAAGAAAATCCTCTATGGTGTTCAAATTATCACTTTTCCTTGACGGGTCTGCAACGGCACTTGCAAATCCTGTGGTTACTTTCTCGTTCCCGGGGTGGTCGGACACGACAATCGGAAGCACAAACTCTCTTGATCTTGTCAAGGTGAGTGAATACCAAAGGATTTTTGCATAATTCCCATGGTTTGGCAATGTGATCGACATTGTTGGCACTGCTAAAATATCAATTCCCTGTTTAATGTATGTGCTTACCAAGGAATGATGCCAAAGATCAGCACAAATCAAAACTCCCAGCCTTTTTCCGCCTTGAATTTCAATGGCCTCCGGTTTTTCCATGCCAACAACTCCCCGTTCTCTCTCATGATGCATAGGACTACTTTTTGGGAACAATGCAGTTTCCTTGCTTTTTGTGACCACAATGGCTGAGTTGGTTATGATCCCTTCCACTTGCATGACTGCTGTTCCAGCAACTATTGTTGCTTCCATATCCCATGATTGGACTATGTCTTCCAAATCTTTTGAAGATATCACATCCCTTCCCCATGCATATTCTGGAAGAACTATGATGTCTGCCCTTATCCCCCCAACGGATTGTCCAATGTATTCTCCCCAGCTATTCAAAGTTCTAGATCCCCTGACCAAAGGGAGCGTGACCACTGAAATGTTCACAAATTAATACTGTAAGTACATGTATTAATCTTATAGAATGATACATTTGTGCATGGCAGTTGCGCTTCTATCCCTTGAAATACATTTTTGCTTGGCGTTTGTGCTTCTTATTGTGTTTAACCTTCTTTTTGCAACCATAAGTCCAATTGCCACTCCAAAATACTGGGTAAAGATCACTTGGCCTAAGGGTACCGAGGTTGAAGATGTAGAATGTCCCAATATGGCAGTGGGTGTTTGCACTGTATTGTCGTTTCCACCACTAAGGATAATTGCACCTATGTCCATCAAAAGCTCTACTTCAACTGGTTCGTCGCCCAAGTAATAGACCGCTATTTTGAATTTGTATGGATCATCTGCTTCGAAATCAAACTGAGATGAAGAATGGTCTTTCTCCAATTCATGGGATGGCTTGAGACATCCATTTTGCTCATTTGTAGGTATTGTCCCATTTGTATATAATGAGTAAGGGAACGGAAAAGAGAAGATAATAAATGTACTGTAGGTTATGTTTCCCAATACTGTTATGAATATGCCGTTCTCATTGGAAAGGGTGGAGGAAAATGAAAAGACAATTGCATCGGAAGTGTTGACATGTTCTCTGTAGTCCTGCTTTGCCGAAGCATTCTCATTGTAGAAAACCACAACTCTAAAATCTTCGTAGTGCGTACCTTTGGGTAGGTTCGTCGAGTTCATTAAACTTATCATCGTACCCTCACAGTGGCTTCCCGGTGGTGACTTGCTTGCGTTATTCTGTGGATTGTCATAATAGGTGGCATTGCGTTTTGCCTCAAAGACAAACTCGTGAACGCCTGCAGTCATAAATTGTACACTTTTATGCACGTGAAATGTGTCGCTTTCATGAGCCGTTGTAATTTGTACTGCAAGGGCAAAAATAAACAGCACGGCAAACAATTTCAAAATCGCTTTTTGCATCAGAACCACCCCCATGCAACAACAGTGTTGTATCCTTTCATATAGGCTTCATTATACAACTCCAAAAGGTTTACATGTCCCCATCCGAATCTATAATGCCAACCGCCCATGATCGAATGGGATGCATCCTTAAGGAGGTCATAAACCAGGGAGGGATTAGGATCAACTTCGTATCCGTTACGAGCTTTGTACCCTAAATTATAGGCATAAACTGCAATAACAGCCGCAGCTGCTAAATAAGGTGCGCTTAAGCTGGTTCCCATGCTATCCCTCCATTTTCCTTCTTTGTAAGATAGCGCGGGAATTCCATGCCCTGGCATAACAAAGTCTAAAGCTTCGGCGTGGCTGGCAGTTCCACTCCCATAGGAGGAACCAAAGGTTGAGACTGGCGCTTCGCCTGTATGATGACCTTTCCATGAGTTGCCATTGACATAATAATAATACGTCGGCTTGCAATAGAACCAACTGCGGCAGATTTCCCAACTTGGAGCCCAAGCCGCTCTGTCCTCGTGATCAACTGAGCCAACTGTGTAGAAATATTGATGCTCTTGAGGGAAATTATTTCCTTCATAGATTCCTTTATTTCCTATTGCAGTAACCATAAATACCCCTTTATTATGGATTTCAGCAATTGTATTTTTTACTTCTTCAGATGCTTCATAACCTGTAGAGACTGAAGCGGTAATTATATCAATGTCATATCTTGCTACATTATCTTTTATCCATTTCCAGGGATGGTTATTTATATGGATGAGAAATCCGTCTGGCTTGTCGAGAGTTTCTGCTGAATTTACAAAAATCACTTTTATGTAGGGTACAATAGTTGCTAACGCACTTATCACCGCAAAACCATGATCTTTTTCTTCTTGACAATTTAAGTCTATATTTGTAATTCCATTCAGATTGTCCCTTCCGTATTCTCCATAAGTTATCACTTCAAATGTTCCAATATGGTCTTTTGGAGTAAGATATTTCACTATGTCAACCCCAAAGCCGAACTTTCCACTTTCCAAATCCTTCCATTGATCCACGCATAGGCCATCATCAATAACAACAATTGTACTTCTGTAATTCAAGTCTGTTGGTGCCATATCAATCCAATAATTGCATCCTATGAATTGGAGGGCAGAATCTACCTTGCAGATATCGTAGGCATTATTATACGGCGTATCATAGCCAACATAACCATTAAGGAATATCATTTCTGTGTTTTCTGAAATGAAACCTATTGGCGCAATTAATAAATGGGATATCATTATGCAAAAAACCTTAGTTGAATGCATAAATTGTGGGGAAAAAATAAAAAAAAAAACTTTTCTATTCTGGTAGCATTTTT
>JALUTL010000138.1 GCA_027016475.1 Candidatus Heimdallarchaeota archaeon | reverse complement strand
CTTTTTCGTTAGTTTCTATTGGTCTAACACACAAGCAAAGTTTGCGGCGTTTCCAAGCCTTCATGTAGGTATTCCTGCAAGCCTCTATTTCTATTCAAGGGAAAGAAACCTTTCTTTCAAGACATTCAACAAATATTACGTTTTGTTGATGATGTTCACGATTGTTTATCTTAATCATCATTGGGTAGCTGATGGTTTGGCTGGATTGCTCATAGCCTATCTTGCGACAAAGCTGAGTTCAAGGCAACACAAACCCATGATTGAAAAGAAAGAAAATCAATCCAATCCATTACCCAGCATTTCTAAGGCCCTGAATTAAGAATGAACAAATTCAATGAAATCAAGTCTCTTTTGACAATTCTTTTCGAATTGAACATACTGCTTTAAAAGAAAGTTCACTAATTGAAACTGACAGTTCTGGCAACAACAGAATTTTATCGCTTAGGTGATTAACTATGTCAATAGTAAGAGACGAAATTAGCTTTAGAATAAGTGGGCAGAATGGAGACGGGATCTTCTCTGCAGGTGAGGTATTTTCCAAAATCTGCAGTCGTTCCGGTCTTCATGTTCACGGCTATAGATCCTATCAATCTGTCATACGAGGGGGACATGTCAATTATAGCGTAAGGGCTGCCAATTGGGAATGCAGAGCTCCTGCTGATCATATTGATGTTCTCATCGCAATACGAGGAGACAGCTTCATTGTCGACGCCCCAAAGATGTCCGAGGGAGGAATAGTTCTCTATGACTCTAAAGGATTCCGTATAAAACCAAATGAAGTAAAGGTTCCTGAAGGAGTCAAGGCTATTGACATGCCTGCCGTTGAACTTGCTTCACAGTTTTCTAGTCTAAAAATTGTAGCTAACACAGTGTTCATGGGAGCGGTCGTAGCCCTTTTTGATTTGGATATGAAAGTCTTCGAAAATATGCTTGAAGATAACTTCAGGTCCAAAGGTGAAGAAGTCATCAACATGAACATTGAATCAGCTCGTGCCGGATACAATTGGGCCAAAGAAAACCTTGAACCTATCAAGCATACCGTGAAAATCGATCCGAACGCCAAACCAAAAATGTTTATCGGAGGTAATGAAGCCCTCGCGTTGGGCATGATCAATGGCGGGCTACAATTCTATGCTTGGTATCCAATGACCCCCGCCAGTCCAGTAGGACAGTTTATTGCCACTTATGGTGAGAAAGTTGGTGTTGTCTGCAAACAGATGGAAGACGAAATCAATGTGTCAAATGCCGTAGTTGGCGCGGCAGTTACTGGCGCACGTGCAGCCTGTGCTACATCAGGTGGTGGCTTTGCGCTTATGACTGAAGCCATTGGCTATGCATCCATGGTTGAAGCCCCTGTTGTTTATATCGAGGTGGCAAGAGGCGGACCATCCACTGGTCTTCCCACAAAACAGGAACAAGGAGACTTGAGGCAATTGCTTGGCGCTTCCCAAGGCGACTTTCCAAGGGCAATAATTGCTCAAACTAATGTAGAAGATGGATTTTACCTAGGACAGGAAGCACTAAACATAGCTGAAAAATACCAAATGCCAGTCATTATTGCTTCTGACCTATACTTAGGCGAACACTTTGAAACTGTTCCTGAATTTGACTATGACAGAATCCCGATAGAAAGAGGGAAGCTGATTGTGGATGAAGTACCGGAGGATCAAAGACCTTACAAGAGGTACCTGGTAACGGATGATGGAATTTCACCACGCACAATCCCCGGTGTCAGATATGGACAGTATGATGCAGGTTCTGATGAACATGATGAATTCGGTCATTTGATTTCGGATGTGAGAGCAGGTTATCCTGACGCAATTCAAATTCGAATCCAGCAAATGAACAAAAGAATGAAGAAAATGGAAGTGTTGCTGAAAGAACTACCCGCACCTGAAGCTGAAGGTCATGGTTCCAATGATGCGGATGTTCTTTTGGTGTCATGGGGAAGCCTTCTGGACATCGTCAGAGAATCCAGATCCCAGCTTGAGAAGAATCATGGAATAAAGACTGCCCATCTGCATATTAAGTATATTCTTCCGTTCCACTCCAAAGAGGTTGGTGAAATTCTGCAAAGCTATAAAGATGCTGGAGCAGAAATCATTTTGGTTGAAAACAATTATACTGGACAGATGGGTCAGCACATTAGAGCAGAAACCGGCTTTGAGATTAAGAAGAAATATCTCAGATATGACGGTGAAACCATTTTGCCGCGCGAAGTCACAGACGCGGTTCTTGATTTAATGGATAGGTGATAACAATGGCAGTTTCACAAGAAAATGTACAACTCTTTACACAATCTGATTGGAGGGAAAATGTCTCCAAACCTACTTGGTGTCCCGGTTGCGGTGATTTTGGTGTTTTGTCTGCTACCAGAAAGGCACTTGTTGAATTACAAATAGATCCGACTGATACATTGATCATATCAGGAATCGGCTGTTCATCAAACTTCCCCCACTTTATTGGTGGGTATGGTATCCATTCACTCCACGGAAGAGCGGCAGCAAATGCAGTTGGTGCAAAGCTTTCAAACCCTGACCTTACTGTTATCGTTGCAGGTGGAGACGGAGATGGACTAGGTATAGGCCTAGGAGGTTTGGTTCATGCAGCCAGAAGAAATCTTGATCTGACCTATGTGGTTATGGACAATCAAATCTACGGTCTTACCACAGGACAAGCTTCACCCACATCATTAATGGGTGCAAAAACCAAGAGCACACCATTTGGGAACATTGAGCTTCCAATCAATCCAATTGCGATGATGTTGGCTGCAAACGCGACCTTCGTAGCAAGAACTTTCTCCGGTGATGGTTCACATTTCGCTGACGTCATGAAACAGGCAATTGAGCACAAAGGATTTGCTTTTGTTGATGCACTAAGTCCCTGTGTAACTTTCAACAAGTTCAATACTTACGACTATTTCAGAGAGAGAGTCTACAAATTGGAAGATGTGGATCACGATCCTTCTGACCTAATGGCTGCATACAAGAGGGCATATGAATGGGATACTGAAGACAAGATACCGATTGGTGTCTTCTATAAGACTGAGAAACCAACTTATGAATCTATGGAGTTGGCAATCAAAACTCACGGAAATCCTGTAAAAAGAGGGGCAGTACGTCCTTCAAACATCAAGGAAATTACAGCACATCTATATTGAGTTGAAAATTTCGTGGTATTTTTCTCTCAAAAATTCTAATCCTTTAACTGATCTCACCCCGTACCAACTAAGATAACTTCCTTCCATCAAAATGAATACGGAATCTCTGAAGCTTTGAAATTGCTTTAATTCGTCTCTATCTGAAGAGGTAAACTGGTATGGCTCGTCAGGCAATATGACAACTTGAACATCAGTTTCTCCTAGTTCCTCCAAAGTGATTACAGGATATCTATCAGGCTTTGCAGCAAACACGTTTTTCCCTCCTGCCAAACGAATTATATCATGGATGTAAGTGTCCTTGTTGATTGTCATCCAAGGATTTTTCCAGATTGGACAAAAGGTGGTCGCCAGGGGATATTCTTTGTTTTCAATAGTATTCAACAATGACCAGCCTTTTTCAATAAGATCGTTAATGTTTTCATTTTCTATTTGAAACAGAGTCACAAGGTCACCCATCATCTTTAAATTATCCTTGAAGGATTTTGGGAAGGTTACAAAGGTTGGTGCAATAGTCATTAACTTCTTCACATCTTTTTCACGATTCTCCTCCATGTTTGCAATGATTATATCTGGTTTCAAATCTTTTATCCGTTCATGAGAAACAGTTTTGGTTCCGCCTACAATTGTTTTTTGCTTTGCCTCCTCCGGGTATATGCAATATCTTGTAACACCAACAACATGATCCCTTAAACCAAAGGCGAACAAGGTCTCAGTTAACGAAGGAACCAAGCATACAATTCTTTCAAATTTTTGTGGTTGAAAGCTTTGGCCCAATGCATCTTTAATTTGCATCAACTCTAAATTTCATCTGCCCAATTTCAGGTTATTGGTCAATCCAACCATTTAATAAACAGTTCAAAAGGGATTTCTTCTGCGACTAGCTTCTCTATTTCTTCCTTGAACAGCTCTCGATATTCGCTGATTTCTTCAACTGGAACATCCATTTCATCAAAATCCAGAATATCAACAAATGCATTTCCTTCCAAGGTAAAAACGGGGTCTATGACTGCTGTTCCATCCCTTTTCCTGTCAAACAAATCCACAAAGGTATGCATTTCCAATTCTATCCAAAATTCGTTTGAATCGATATATATGTTAAAAAATTTGTTTTTGCATTTGTCCCGGTTAAGGAAGATAAAGTTGGATATTTCCAGCAAAAATCGCTTATATTTCCGATCTATACTTTCATCCTCAAAAAATTGTTGTTTCACAATACTAAGTCAGTTGTAAGTGATAAATCTCTTCTGATCACTACATAAGTGCAGAAATCTACCATAGTCCCTAAATGGAGAGATTGCATTATGTAATTGAATTAAATGGCAGATCCGACGCAACCAGTTTTAGGGCAACAAATTACTATCCCACCGCATAACCATGTTGTTTATCCTGTGATTGTCATGGCAAAAAGTTCTTTTTGTTCAAACTGCTTGTTTTCCCGCAAGCTTCTTCTTAATCATTTCAATCAATCAAAAATCGATCGGAACCATTTTTTTGAGTTTGATATCGCTTCGGATCCAAAATTGACTAATCTTTTTGCTCCGTTAAGCATCCCTTCATTCTACCTTATTGACAAAAACCAGAAGCTTGTTGCAAAAGTAGAAGAGAGATTGACTGAGAAAACTGCTGGATGGTTGGTACACTTGCTGCAGAAGTTGATTTAGCCATGGTTTCTCCAAATTTCAACTGCATTTTCTACTGATTCTTTTTCTTCTGGGCTCAATTTAGAACAGGATTTCAATTCATCAAGCAAGGAATCTATGGTATATTTGGCATGCAGACGAATCCCCAAGTCATCAAGCACATCTCTGGCTGATGGTTTGGTTCTATCAATAAGAACCAAAAGGTCTGTTACAATCAAGTCCAATTTCTTTAATGCTTCAATTGGTTTAGATTTGCTTGCACCTGTTGAAATGAGGTCATCCAATAAAATGATAGAAGTTCCGTTGGGAGGAATCAATCCTTCAATCAGTTTTCGGGTTCCGTGTTGTTTTGGCTCACTCCTAATTTGCAACAAAGGCAAGCCATGCCGTAG
>JALUTL010000137.1:2375-5197 GCA_027016475.1 Candidatus Heimdallarchaeota archaeon | reverse complement strand
AACCTATATAAAATCGAACCGCAAGTCAGTTGATGGCGAGGTACCCAAGTCTGGTCCAAGGGGCATGCCTGGAAAGTTAGCTGGAAAGCATGTATGCTTTTGCATGCGCGGGTTCAAATCCCGTCCTCGCCATTTTGTGAGAATAAATCGTTTGTTATTACGATTGAGAGTTGAAATCATAACCTTATTAATCTTCAAGAAGGAATATGGTTATACATGGCCCAAATTGAGGAGCGGGTGTCCGATTTGGAAAAACTGATGCAACAGCTGACACTCAATGTGAAACAGGTTTCTGAGAACATTGACAAGACTCAGCGGGAACTTTCAGCAAGAATAGATCAAGTAACAAAAACCATTGACAGGCTACAGGAGGAGATGAAGGAATTCAAGAAAGACATGAACAAGAGATGGGGTGACGTGGCCAATAGATTGGGCACATTGGCTGAAGACCTTATTGCACCCAACCTTCCAGGTTTGGTCAAAAAGGAATTTGGCTTTGATGAACCCTGCTTTTTGGGGCTTCGGCTGAAAAAGAGATCAAAGGAGCATAATATTCATGGAGAGGTTGACTGCCTGCTGAAATATGATGATCATGTCTTTGTCTGTGAAGTTAAGTCACAGTCATCCAATTTGTAATCGCTGAAGCAATTACCGCTAAAAGGTAAGCTGCTACAGAAACTAAAAGTTGGTCTATGAAGCCTGTTGTCAATCCAAGCATTGCATCATAATCCTTATTCATTAGTGCTTCTGCTAAAGTGCCAATAATCATTGCTACAAATCCTTCCGCCATTAATTCAACCAATTTAGTAACAGCCCCTTTTAGCACATTTGGAACAAGTTTGCCGCTGGCAGGAAAAAGAGCAAATACAAGGATAAGCATGGAACCTAAAAGATTCCCAAACGATTCCTTTAGACCTAAATTCATGATCAAGGCTGATTTTGGGTTCTTTACAACTTCATTAATCGAAACAGCAACTTGTTTGCAAATGAAATTGAAGTTATGAGTTTCAAAGATATCAAATTAGCAGCAACTATTTCATCTACCTTTTGATCAAAGGAAAAGACATTCTTTCCTGAGGTCTTGGTCAATTCCGTTATTTCTGTAGATTCACAGCCCATGCCATAGATTTTTAGAATAAAGGCTTTCTTCTCACTCTATGCTCATAAGATAAGCTTCTGTAGGATTACTTTTCACTTCATGACTACGGCGATTCTTGCTCCGCATTTTTCTTCAGAATTCGATACTTTCCTTGGTTTATTCCAGCAAATATTCCGCAAGCCATTCCTGTGAAATAAATATATCCTGAGATTAACCAAAATGGCCAGTCAAAGTGTTTGAATCTGAAAGGCAGATATGCTCCGAACAGATATGAAATGCCCAACATTATCAAGTTGTTTCGTTTCATTGACTTAATGCGGTCAGTAATATATGGTGGATATGGCATCAGATACCCAAACTTCTTTGTGAGATCTGCTTCCAGTAGGCCTTGGATTTTGGGGTATGATGCAATAAAGGCCACTACAAAGACCGACACAAGAATGATGATTAGGTTGGTGTTCTTGATTAATATCAAAGGAAACGCCGTTAGTGGCCAAAATATAAAGTAGCTGAGATACAGAAATCGCTGCATGGTTATCCCTCTTGCACCATTACCTCCAATTGCCTGGAGGGGCAGGGTTGGGAGTAGGGTCGTATTTTTCCCTCAAAATCCAAGTAGTTGAATCCTGTAGCAAATCAACATGTACGAAGATGCCACTGATGCTCATCACGTGAACAGAATGCTGTTCAATTCTTGTCAGCTTCCTGTTCCGTTCAGCAGTCCAGATGTCAATAGAGGTAGTTGAAGATCCCAAGAAAGACATCACGAATTTTGCCCAAGTAAGACTTCCTGAAAGACCCTCCGTAACCACAGTATCCACAAATAGGTCATATTTTTTGGACAAATCCAAGCCAACTTCTTCCTGAAAGAATTCACGGGTTTGGACAAAAAGGTAAACATCCAAGAGATTTTCTACAGCAAAAGTTGGAGAATATCCGCTACCTGTTAAAACAAGCATTATAATATCCATCACAAGATCAATTATAAATCCAGCCAGAAGCCAATTTATGATGTCCACGTTGTCATACCAGACACCTACAGGATGCACAATGTCCAAAGGGAGAATTGGCACTTTTCTTTCCAATATCTGTGCAAATCTTGAGAGAATATTGAACATCACATCGTTCATGGAATTTTCCTCCATTATCAATTTGATTGTCAAAACACCAATAATTGCGTCAACTTTCCTATTGAATGAAAAAACAGTTTTTCCAGTATTCTGAGTCAGTTCCGTGATTTTGGAAAATTCACAGCCCAGCATGTAGTGATTATTGGACTTGGAAATGCGGATCATATGCGCCAGTACATCCCACGAGACTGTCTTGCCATAGTAGTTGACACCCTCATTGGAACTGTGTCGCACATAGATGATTGACCCCTTGAAGGACATAATCATTTCGTAGGCAGAAAAGTCCACAACGCGGGTTCTAGGGAAGTTCGACTTCAGTTCCGCAATGGCAGTCATCTCCTCTACGAAATCTCCGAACTGCACCACAAGGGGTGAGACAACAGTGTTCGAAATTTCGAAGGTATCAGCGAGCACGGGGGCAAACCCGGACATCATCAGGATACCTATGAAGAATAAACCGGTGAAATGCTTTTTGGAAAGCATGAGTTGTGGGGAAAAAAACTTTTCGGTTGTGGTGCAAAAAAGTGGGAAAAAAGCAAGATCACATTTCGAAAAACAGATATACGAAAGAATAATCCATTCTTTCTAAAATA
>JALUTL010000137.1:0-2365 GCA_027016475.1 Candidatus Heimdallarchaeota archaeon | reverse complement strand
TAAAATATCTGCCCAACAGAGCTCAAAAGTAACAGTTGGTTACAGGCCTAATGTAAACAAGATAGAGGCGGATTGGTTTAATCCAAAGCGATTACATTTTCGTAAACCACAAAAAAAATGTAAACTCATTCTTTGTCTAAATTAATAATAGCAATCATGAGGAAAGAGGTGAAGGCAAAGGTATCACTCTCCTCTCTCCCAAAGAAGGAGGCCACTTATTGAACGGGAAATTTCTGGAATTTTTGGGTTGGCCTATGGATCGTTTTGAGCTTCCTTGATCAATTCATCCACTTCAATGAGAAAATCGTTCAGCAAATTCTCTACACCGAGTTTTCTGCAAATCATTTTCAGTTCATCAAGGTCAATCAGTTCTCTGTTTCTCACATAGACTGCAAGAGCGTCCTCATAATCCTGCTCAGATCCAAAAAACAGCTTGTAGGCAACAGTATTCAGGGGGTGGTTGATTTTTATGGGAATACCATTGTATTCTGCATCAATTGCCATTTTGAGCGCACGCTCATCGTTTTCATCATGGATTCCTTTCATGTCTATGCGGAACATTGAATCCTTGAGATACACATTTGCGTGGAGCTTCTCTTTGAGGTTTTCAAAATCAGAAGGAAAAGCACTGAACCCTTTGTTTTGAAGGAATTGCGCAAAGTCTCTTGGATCAAGGAGGGAATGATCCAGAATTATGTCCAAGTCCATGGTGATTCTTGCTCGACCTGTAAGAATGACACTGATTCCACCAACGCAGACATAGGAGATTTCATTTTTGTGAAAATATGTTGTTAATGCTCGAAGAGCAGTGGTGAAAGGGTCTTCATTCATCTTTCTTCACCTCTTGTGCATTTATGGCTCGAAACACTCCGAGAATAAATGCGGCGGCCTCTTTGCTTTGGACTTTGGCAGGGATGGTTCGAGCGCGAAGGGCAGCCTTGACGATTTCCAATCGTCTTTGACGAATACGATCCGCATTAGGTTTCATTCAATATGTAATTGTTTCGAAACTATAAATAGTTCTGCGATGGCAGACTTGTGAGTGTCATGAAAAGCTGTTTTCTACAGCCTGCTTTGTTTTAATTGCCAGATGTCATTCTGCCTCGGGTGCTGGTTAGATTTGGGGGGGTTTGACAGCCCAGAAGAAGGAATCTTCGTGAAAATTCAGAGGAAAAAGCTGAAATGATAGGGAAAAGCTGAAGCGGAAGGAAGAAAAACTAGCCGTGACTGCAAGATTCATAGCTGAACTTGAGTAACATATAAGAATAAGAATGTTGATTAGATAATTATAGGTTCAACCATAGAACTGCAAGGGGTTCCATTGTGAATTGGCCCTAAAGATTCTTGTTGAGGATTTACCATGAGCACCAATAGAAGAAAAATATTCAAAATTGTCCTCCTTGGCGACGGAGCAGTCGGCAAAACAGCACTTCGGACGAGGTATCTCGGCGAAGGGTTCAAGAAAAGCTATTCAATGACGATTGGAGCAGACTTTGCAGTCAAGCGGGTGAATCTGGACGGCACCGAAATTGTGGCACAGATTTGGGACTTGGCCGGTCAGATTCGTTTTCAGTCAGTGCGCGAGGTGTATTATCAAGGGGCTACTGGTGCTTTGTTGGTATTTGACATTACGCGTACAGAGACTTTTGAGAATATTCCAAATTGGATCACGGAGTTGTTGGAGAACAACAAGAACCGAGTTGTGCCTATGGTTCTGATCGGGAACAAGAGTGATTTGAGGGACGAAAACTCGATCACGAAGGAAGCTGGGGAGGAGTATGCCAAAAGCCTGTCTTCCTGGAGCAATTTTGAGATACCGTATGTGGAGACCAGTGCGAAGGAAGGGAGCAATGTCGAGGAGGCGTTCCATACGCTGCTTCGAAACATAGAGCAGTTTTTGGCTTCCGAAAAGACTACGTGATGTCACATGAGCATTCGCAGACGAAAAACCAAGATAGACATGGACGATCTTCTTCCTGAAGAGGTAGTTGAAAGTACAGATTTTACGACGACACAGGAACTGCTGAACATCGTAGAGGATGTAAAGAAGCAGCTCACAGACGCAATAGGTAAGTTTGAGACGTTGGCCAAGGATTTGACTGAACGTATCGAATTGCTGGAAAGTGATTTCAAGCAGGTGGCACGCGCACTGCAAAAAGCTGGGCAGGTTAGTCAGGGAACTACACCGGCAGCTCCCGCAGCATCGTCAGGCCCACCTGACACAGGCGGTCCCCCTCCACAAATGGGTGGCGGCCCGAAACCACCGACCATGGGTGGAGGCCCAAATCCACCCAAGCTTTAGGACAACCAATCAACAATTATTGCAGATGGACAATAGGCTCGACATACGAAATAGAAAGAAAAG
>JALUTL010000136.1:960-5206 GCA_027016475.1 Candidatus Heimdallarchaeota archaeon | reverse complement strand
GTAGACGACATTGGCGATTATACCAAAAAAATAACCCCATGCAAAAATCTGGTCTGTTGGATCTGTTGTCAAGACAATTGCCACAATTCCAAAAACACAGAGCAAAACAATGGCTCTGAGAAGCACAATGACACGCTTTCCAGAGAAAACAACATCAGAAATTTGAAAAAATAGCTGAGCTCTTGCTCTTTGTGGTTTATAGGCTCTTGAATTCTGTTTGATCTGCATCTGGTGAATGTAAACAAAGATAGCCAAAATTAGCACATACGGAAAATAAAACAACAATTGTTGGAAAACGAACCCAATTGATAAACTGCTGGCACTTTTCACTTCAGTCACTGCGAATGTCGCCAATGAAGTGGCTATTTCTTCAGTACTTGTTTCATTTCCAGATTGACTTTTCACAAATAGAATGGTGTTGAGAACATACGCGCAAACCAAAAACAAAGCTGATCTTAGTCGCATAACCTGAAATGTTTTGTATTTTAAACAATATATAGGGGTGGGGTAACTCAATAACTCCTTACCAATTGTTCTTTTGTGGCATGTGATGCACGATTACTGCACTGTCAACATTTTGCATAATTCGGTATGCCAATCTTGTCCTCAATTTGTTCAAAAGCCCCTTGTCCTTTGTATGGCCAATCAAGACTGCATCTGGTTCCCTGTTTTCCGTAGATTGAACCAACGCCTTGACAAAGTTGTGCCCATAAAGGAGAATTGGAGTAACTTCCAATCCCATTTGAGCACACAGTTCCCTTGCATATTCCTCAAATGCCTTTGCACTTCGTTTAAGCTCTGGAAACTCTGCTGCAACTTCCAAGGATATTGTTTGGGGAATGAGGATGACATGGTAGGCATAGACATGTGTCTGAATTCCAGTTGAAGCAATTATGCTTGCCCATCTGGCGAGATATGCATCCCTTTCCGAACCATCCAAAAGAATGAATACATCGCCTATGTCATGGTGTTTTGTTCCGTAGCGAGGTGGATGTATTTGCAAAACAGTGACTGGTACTGCGTCAACTACTGTTTTGGAGACGCTCTTGCCAATCACTCGTTCAACAATTCCCTTCCTTCTTCTCGATCCTAATGTAATCAATTGGTAGTCTCCTTGCCGATAAGTGGCAATAATGGATTGTGCAACATCTGGCCCCTCATCATAAATGACTTTGTATTTAACCTTGTATTGGTCAAAAATTGCCAATGCATGCCTTAGATCGTGGTTTGTACTTCCTACATGCAATATGTCAACTTCTACATTGTATTTTCGGGCTATTGTTGCGGAAATCTGCCAATGTTTACTTTCGAATCTCTCTCCTGAAATAGGAACAAGCATTCTGTCAAGATCAACAAAAAATTCATCAGAACTTTGTTGCTGAGGGACAAATTCCCGTATCAATTCCTTTCCAAGAGGTTCCAATTCATATTTAGCCAATACGGTGTCTTCATCAACTTTTGCACGCTTGCTGAAATAGAAATGGGACAGTGCGGAGACCCCCAAAAACACGAACAGAACTGTCAAGGTCAATTGGGATTCTTCCAAATTAACTCCAATGAACAGGAAAACTAATGCCAAATATACGATTATAAGAAAACTAGCCAAATATGCCAACCTATTTCTTTCGTCATCAAACACTTTTATCACGGCGATGTTGATGCTTAGAAATATTCCCAAAAAGATAATCGAACCTACTTCAGCAATTTGTTCGGCATTTCCAAAAAATGTAAAGAACCAACTTACCGCACTTGTTATGATGATTGCCATGTAGGGCACTCTGCTTTTTCTGCTGATTTTTGCAATGCTTTTTGGAAATGCCCCGTAATCTGACATCACATAGGCTAGTCGAGAAGAACCCAATAGGGTCGCGTTAATTGCTGATGTAGTGCTGGCTGCCGCACCCAAAGATATCAAAATTACTGCCCATCCTCCAAGAAATTTGATCGCATCTATCAATGCTGCTTCCTGAATATTGTTAGGATCATCAACAAGGCTGAATGTTGCTACTGTTACGATACAGTACGTGAATGTTACGACAACAACTGAAATGATCATCCCAAGCCTAACATCTCGGGCAGGGTTTTTCAGCTCTTCAACCGTATTGGCAATTACCTGAAACCCCTCATAGCTTACAAAAATTATTGCACTTCCAACAATCATCCCTCCAATTCCCCCCAACACTCCTAATCCTTGGGGATCATCTGGATGCAGGGGATTGACTGAAATAAAAAATGGGCTGTACCGTTCGGGATTGAACAGGGCTAATCCTACAGCTCCAACAAAGAGCAGCACCATTACCTTGAACAGAACAATGAAGTTCTGAATTGTCCCTGTTTCTTTGACCCCCTTCAAGTTGATTAGCATAAATACAAAAATCGCCAAAAATGCAAACAATTTTCTTCCTGTGATCAAGGTGTTGAAATTGCCAATTTTTAATCCTTCAAATGTTGTATGGAAAAATTCAATTCCTGTGTTTACATACAGAGTCTCGCTGACGTACAATCCAAAAGTGAAAGCATATAGGGCTATTGTGACAGAATATCCAAGCCAAAGCATCATCCCTACCATATTTCCAAAAATTGGGGTGTTTTTGAACCCCTTCCGCAAAATAACAAATTCTCCTCCTGCTGAAGGATACTTTGCAACAAGCTTGTAGTAGGATGTTGCTGTCAAGAGTGCAATCATTCCTCCCAAAAAGAAACTAAGCACAGCTGCCGGTCCTGCAAATCGTGCCAACTTTCCCAATACTGCGAAAATTCCACCTCCAATCATTGCACCTACGGCAATGGATACTGCCTCTTTTAATCCCAATTCTTTAGCAAATTCAGCTTCTGTATGAGACACTACCGATTTTTCGTCCATACGTCCATTATTCTTTCTCATTTTTGAATTCTTAGGATATGACACTTCTTCCCTTAAATTTGTGAATTGAAAACAATACTGGAATCCATTGGATCTCTGCTGTTTTTCTTACATCGAAAATCATTGATCAACTAGCTTACGATCAACAACCTGTTTTGTCAATTCATAAATTGGAAGTATCAACTCGACTACTGGAACAGGACGCATTGATTTATTGAAACGCCCTTCCTTGTCAAAAAGCTTGTTTTTGTCCTCTGTGCGCAACAGCTCTATGAGTGCATCTCGAGCATCAAGGCACGAAATTTCGAAAATATTGTCTTCTGTTGCACGAGGCCACTGTTCCTGTATCATATGGTTCTTTATCGCATCTAAAGAAAGCTTTTCTGTGTTGGGGAGATCTTTTTTGTTGATGGCAACCACCCAAGGAATCCCCCATAATCCTTGTTTCTGCAAGTTTTCCTTTAGCTCTCTTAAAATGACGAAATTTTCTTCCTCTTGGTCTTTTGCAAAATCCAATAATACCAAAATCCCCTCTGCCCCTTGTAGTACGACTTCTCTTGTTTTCCGATATCGTGGTTGCCCTGCGACCGAATAAAGCACGTATTTGAGCGCTGCCGATTTTTTGGGATCTGAGCTTGAACCAAGTACAAATGTATTGTGGTCAAAAAAGGCCGTTTCTTCGAAAGGATTGGTAATGGACGCCATTTTCCCTGTATATCCCTTCGAATTTTCAATCTTTTTGATCATTGAATATAGCTTGATCAGTGTTGTTTTTCCTGAAGAAGCAGGGCCATAAATTACCAGCTTGATTGTGGGAACACCTTCAACATCTTTTTTGAAGCTCTGTATACTCATCTATTTGACCTTATCTTTCCAATTCAAACTAATAAAAAGACTTTCCCATCAAATTATGTTTTATTGACATCAAACCCATGTTCCATCCACGTGACAACAATTTCCGTCTTTTAACTATTGCAATCACTCTTGCAAATCCAATTGTTTCTCCAGTTGTTTCGCCAATTCCTCATACAACTCACGTGCTTCATCTATTCCCTCATTTGCCGCTTCTTCCAACCATTTCAAGGCCATAAAGGGTGAATCATCATACAGAAGCACTCCGAGATTAAATTTTGCTTCAATAATTCCTGCTTGGGCCGCTTCTGTCATAAGTTGCTCTCCTCTTTCTTTGTCTCCTTCCCTATATAGAATCGCTCCTAAATTTGATTTTGCTTCTTGTGAACCAAGAGAGACTGCATTGTTCAGCCATTTCTTTGCCTTATCTTTTTTGTCTTGCCCTAAATAAATTATTGACAAATTAATCATAGCTTGTACATCCTCCATTAATGCCGCTTTTTCATAGAGCTTTATTGCTTTATTAAGATC
>JALUTL010000136.1:0-950 GCA_027016475.1 Candidatus Heimdallarchaeota archaeon | reverse complement strand
ATTAAGATCCTTTATTTTAAAAAAAAATCTAGCAAATTTGTTGTACAGTTGCAAATCTTCGCTTGCAATGATTTTTTCCGTCCACTCTTCAATTTCTCCCTTAAGCTCTCTTTCATAAAGCAATGGAAGCAATTGCCTTAATGAATAGACACTTCCGCTTAATGCCCCAATCCTAAACCAATGAATCGCTTCATCCAATCTTCCTTCCTTTTCGTATAGACGTCCTAACATAGCTGTTGCCTCGTTGTTTCCTTTTGCAATTGCCCGTTTCAATAAATTTTCTGCCTTCTCTTTATCTTGTGCCGTTTCCAATAGATATTTTGCATAGTTCATTAATGCAATTGGATGATCGTTTTCAACACCAACCATTAACCATTTGTATGCTTCTTCATATTCCCCTTGATTTACTAACAAGTCCGCCAACCAAATTGTGGCGTCCAAATACCCCTTTTCTGCTGCCTTTGTGTACCATTCCTTTGCAGGTTCATAAAATCTTCTTGACTGATATTCCTGACCAATTTCAAACATTGCCTGAGGATCGCCAGTTGATGCCTGTTGATATCTTTTTTCGTCATGCTTCCTTTTTTCTTCCCAATCCACAATTATTCTTCCTTATTGCATTTCAAAACTTTTCAGATATCTGCTTTTTTTCGGATGGTTGGATTTGTATCATCTTTTGTTTTGTAAATCACATGAACTAATCCAGCTTGTTCAAGTTCCCTGATTGCCTCTAAAGCCTTGTATGGTGCTATTCCAGCACTCATTGCCAATGTTCTAAGCGTTATTTCTGTCCGATACCTGAGTACATCCTCGACACTTTCTGCTAACTTGACAGCAACCGGTGAACTTATTTCTGGTTTGCTGACTTTAAGCCTTGGTTGGATGGGCTCTGGTTTGCTCAATTCGTGTCCACTTTCAATTTCCGCTTCTGCATTCTCCTGAAACATAGT
>JALUTL010000135.1 GCA_027016475.1 Candidatus Heimdallarchaeota archaeon | reverse complement strand
CTTCTGGAAGAGATAAAGCGGGGATAATCAAAAATAAGAAAATACATTGATTTTTGTCAAACATATGGTGTTAATGCTTAACTTCTGTATTTTTTATTGTATATTATGAGGATACCTGATGGATTATTGGTTCAATGGTTGACAGCAATCGGATGGGCATTTCTGCTCCTTTGGATATTCTATCTTGGCAGGTTGAATCGTAGACTCACAAACCAACAATTTGCAACACTTGGAGCTTTTGTTGCTCTGCAATTTATTCTGCAGATATTGGTTATCCCATTCTTTGGGTTGCCATTGGCTATTGGATTGACAGGTATACCTTTGACAGTACTAATTTTGGGATATAGACGAGGTTTGTTTGTTTCACTCACTGCTTCAATACTCTCTTCATTTTTAATCCCAGGATTTTTTGCTTCATTGGGAATAAATGTTTTGAATAGTGTAGTTGCAGCCACCTTAGCTCTTCTTCCTATCAGATACATATACAAAAAACGCATTGCAGAAGGACTAAAAGTTAACAGAAAGATTGTGTTTCTCGGTGCGATGATTTACCAATTGGTTGAAGGTCTTGCAATTGTTGGAGAGCTGTTCCTTTCAGGAGTATTCACCTCCCAAAACATTTTCGCTTTTTTTATGGCCCTCGTAATGTTGATTGGATTCATTGAAGCATTTGTTACCATCGGAATTTATCGGATTATTGAACCAGAACTGCTCAAGGAAGTATATCTCGGTCCAAGGCAATCGATTCGAACATTACCGAAAGTTCTTCGAGATGATAGATACAAACACTTGGAATTTGATCCACTTGGAAGATTTGCACTCATTGACACCCGTAGTAAGATATTGGTGACTACGGCAATGATAACTGCCGTTGCAATTTCCACAGAGCTTTATCAGGAAATTCTCATCTTTCTTATGAGCTTTCCGTTGATTTTCATTTACCGCCCTTCGATACGGTTTTTAAGCAGGATTGCAATTGCAATTCCCTTTGTCGTGCTTGTGGTCATTGTAGTTTACATAGGATTTGAGGGAACGAATTTTTCATTTGCACTCAAATTGGGCTTCAGATATTTTGTATCCATTACACATTCATCAATTTTATTGGAATCCGAGCCCTCTTACTTTGAGTTGATCGAAGCGTTGAGAGGACTAAAGATACCAAGCAGTATCACCACGACATTGTTGATTTCCTTGAGGTTGGCTTCACGTTTATGGGAAGATTACAGCACTATGAAATCTGCAATTGCATCTCGAGGAGCGCCTTTGAGTTTTGGCATAACTAAAAGTTGGGGAAGAGTGTTGAACACCTACAGAATCCTTCTTTCTAATTTGTCCAATAAAGGGTTGAAATACAGCAAATCATTAAATCTCGCCCTTGAGGAGAGAGGATTTCACGGGATCCTGAACGCACCAGTTGAACCGTTTACAAGTGAAGGTTTGACCATGTTTGGGCTTTTCACGATGACAGCCATCGTGGTAGTTTTAAGCAAATTTTGGATATGAGGGCTGTTGCATGGGAAAAGAAATGGTAAAATTCGAGAATGTGATCTTTGCCTATGACGAGAATGGAAAGGTCATTCAAATAGACAGTTGGAAAGTACAGGAGAAGGAGTTCATTGCAATTGTTGGCACTTATGGATCAGGCAAAACAACCTTGCTGAAGTTGATAAATGGTTCGGTTCAACCTGCGGAAGGCCAAATCGTGATTGATGGTGTGACACTGACAGAAGCAACTTATGGTGATATCATTCAAAAAGTAGGATTTTTGCATGAAAATCCAGATGATCAATTGTTCCTTCCAACTGTCATTGACGATATTGGCTTCAGCCTGATGAATTTTGATGTTCCTTCCAAGGAGATTTATAGAAGAGTGATTTCGGTCACAAAGAAAATGGACATTGTGGATCTTTTGGAAAGGGACATATCTTCTCTGAGCTTTGGAGAACGCAAGCTTGTGGCGTTGGCGGGTGTGCTGGTAATCAATCCAAAAATCTTGATTTTGGATGATCCATTGCTTGGGCTCGATTTTTGGACATCCAAACAATTATTGAATCTTTTACAGAGATTAAAACGGTCAACTACCATTATCTGTACTGCAAACCAATGGGAGGTTTTAGATTTAGCTGATCGGATAGTGTTGATGGTGGACGGCAAGATAAATTTGGAATTCGACTCTGCGGATGCGTTCAGGGATTATTTCAATTCTACCCCAAATCATCAAGAATGAGATTATGAATCTCATTGGTTGTCATCTCAAACAATTCCAATATGCCATCCCGTTCCGAAATGTTGTAGTAGACACGTGCCAGCAAACAGAAATCTGTGAGTCCAACTCGATGAATAAGCCAAGCTTCATGAGAGTATTCCACACCGTCTATTTGCATTGGATAAAGAAGTTTTGATTCTCCGATCCAACTCCTCTCAAAAGGTATTTCACTGAGTATCTCCATAAGGAGCTGAATGATATTGCCTTTGCCTTCAGCCCATTTTTGAATGATCCCATCATCCAAGTCTGCCATAAAAACAGTGTCCATCGCAGGAACCTTGTTGAGCATTTGGTAAACTATGTTCCCTGTCTCTTCAAGAAGGTGCGTCGGGAAGAGCATGGTTGTGATCAAGGATTTGATTTTTTCCTTTACCTGAAATTCGTTTGAAAGTCCATGCGTAAAGTTTTCTTTAAGGAAAGAATGGTGGAATTCTTCAAGAACCGATTCCAGAATTCGTTTGGTAAAAGGTTCATTGTCGTAGGTGTCCTGAATGATGATGTAAACCAATGAATCTTTTTCAAGTGTTGCAATTTGGATTTCTCCAATTTCAACTTCTCTAAGCTCTCCTTTTGGTTTGCCTGCATGAAGTTCTTTGCCCATAAGGAGAACGGTTTGGACTAAAGAAATCAGAAGTTCGGTTGAAACTGTGATTGTGTGATCCTTATAGAGCTCAACCCCTACAGATTTCTTCATGTCCAATACAAGGAGAAGATGTATCATCTATAGGGAATTTGATAGGATTATATTTTGATCTTTGTTTTCCCTACTTGTATGGTGTTAATTATTTGGTGGAATATTGAAGTTTAATCACACTTATATTTTTGATTTGATCAAACCATTGAAATTTTGTACTTTTGTGGCTTTATTCCGCAACATTTGGAAATTATTGAAAATACGCAAACATAAGATTTATTTCCCCATTTTTACACACATATTTTACATGATGACAGGTGATGGTCATTGATGGAGCTATATTTGGGATTGCTTGCCGCTGGTGCAATTTTAATTGCCCTCAAAGAAGTTTTCGATTTTGAATTTCCCGCCCTTACAGGCTTTTTCTTTGCCTTGCCATTCGGTATGGTACTTTGGGGTCTTCTTGGAATTTTCAATTTTCCTGAACCGGCTGCATTCTTTCTTGGTTTTCTTCTGCCATTTGTTGCATTCTATTTACTCTATGTTGGACTAATTGATGCAGGAGAGTTCAAAGATCGAATAGTCGGAAGAAAGGGGAGGGTTTCAGTACCACTAAGTTTAGAAAAAAGTGGCGAAGTTGTAGTGGAGACAGAGTTTGGCAAGCAGTTTTTGCTCGCTAAGCCATCAGAAGATCAGTTGAAACCTCTGCAAAAAGGAGATGAGGTTGTAGTTGTTGACTTTGTTGCGCCTTTTGCCCTCGTTCAACTTGCAGAGTTTCAGAATGCAATGGATGCAAAAATGGCAAGGCCCATTACGAAATTAAGCACTGTAATCAAGAAATTGGTAAGGAGAACTAAGTTGACATCCCAAGAATGTGGGATCTGTTATGGAAAAATACCAAAAGGAGAGGTCTCAAAATGTGGTTATTGCGCTTCTCCTTTCCATAAAGATCATCTGTCAGTCTGGCTTGAGAATAAGCCAACATGTCCAGTGTGCAGAAATACGCTGGAACAAGAAAAAATTATAGTTGAAGCCTAACGGAGGTAAAAAATATGGCACTAAAAATTATTGGAATTTACTCTGCAATAGCTATAGCAGTGATTATCGGAGTATTGATTTTCGAACCAGCCCTTGCCCTCGTCCCGATCATCGTATTTGGCTTGGGTTTTCTCCTTCTTATCCGGGCATATACAGTAGTTGGATTGGAGGAGGTACATGTCCTTTCCGGAAAAGGTGTGGTTCGTGAGAAGACAGCGGGACAATCCTACTTGTATTTCCCCTATATTTGGAAGAGAAACATTGTACCATTGAAAGTGTTGGAAATTGCCATCCCAAGAATCAAGTTGATGGACATAAACAATCTGCCTTTTGGTGTGGAAATCAGCTGTAAGGTTCAAATTTCAGATGCAAGAACCGCAGTTCGATCTTTAGGACGCGCAACACCTGATGAAATTCGCCCCATTGTTGATGATACAATCCAATCGGCAGCTAGGGCACAGGCAATGAAGCAACAGCTCATTACGATAATGCGAGAAAGAGATGAAATCGAGCAGGCAATTTTGGCTGCAACCAATGACAGTTTGGCGAGAATTGGTATTCGTGTGGTTCTGTTTGACATCAAGAACATTGTTGATGTTCCAGGTTCTACAGTCATTGCTGACATGGAAAGGGTAAAATCTGCGGAGCTTGAGAGAATTGCAAGGGAAGCCGAAGAAAAAGAGAATAGTGCAGCAGAAATAGTTGAGGCACAGAAGAGGGCTGAAGCAGAAATACAAAGACAAAGGGCCCTAAAGGAATCCGAAACAGCCAGACTGGATCAGGAGATGGCAATTGCTGAAAAGCAACGTGAGCTCAAGTTGAAGGAAATGGACATCATTAATGCCCAGAAGAAAAGAGAGGCTGAAATTGAGGCAGAACGCGTTGCAATTGAGGCAAACGCTAGTGCCGAACAGCAAAAACGAATTGCCCAAGGTGAGGCAGAATCCAAACTGATCAAGGCAAGAGCTGAAGCTGAATCCTTGAAATTGAAAGCTGAAGCAGAAGCGGAGGCCATACGATTGAAACTTGAAGCTGAAGCAGAAGGTACAAAATTGTTAGCTGAGGCCTTCAACCAATTCAACAAAGAGGGCATTGAGGTCAAACTGGCTGAAATTCAAGCAAGGGCGAAAGCCGACATTGCCCAATCGATCGCCCGAGGTGTACAGCACAATACAAAGCTGATACTTCCTTCAAATGGTTTCTCCAACATTTTTACGGATGTCATCACAGGCATTGAAACCATGAAGGAGGCAGGAGTTAGCCTGTCTGAT
>JALUTL010000134.1 GCA_027016475.1 Candidatus Heimdallarchaeota archaeon | reverse complement strand
ATTATGCGGCATTCTTTGACTATGTCCATTATTGATTTGATTTCATGAAAGAAGGACTTCATGTGTCGTTCATGGTTTTCAGGAATATAAACCAATCCCGAACTTCATATATTGAAAGGTCAAATCTTGGTTGTGCTAGGTTCTGACCTATATTTGGTTCCCTACAGCGTCAAGTGGCCAGAAAGGTTCATGGAGGCAAGCAACAGGCTTCAATCGTTGGTAGGCAAGTATGCCATTCAATTCATCACATAGGGAGTACGGCTGTACCCAAACTTTGTGCAAAACCAATAATTGACATATTGATTGAGGTACATTCAATGGATTACGAAGAAGAATTTTTAGAAATATTTCAGAAAGCAGGCTATGCCTATCTTTCACACCATAACGATACAATGCCATTTCGAAGGCTTGTTGCAAGATATGTGGACAATGATAAGACCAAAGGAACATTGGAGCATATCCACATCGTTAAGCAGGGGGATTCCTTTGTCGAACGCCACATCCTGTTCAGGGATTTCTTGAGAAATGATGATCAAGCACGACTTGAATATTGCAAGATGAAAAGAAAGCTCATTGAAGAGGTGTGTCCAGAAAGGACTATCCAAAGTTGAAAACAAGCATTATCAGAAAGTTAGAAAGGCAGGCCTACTTGCAAAAAAATGGAAAAGAGCCTTCTGAAGAATTCTGGCGACATTGATTCTTGAAAACTTTTCTCCTCAAAGTATATTAGGTCAACTGTTCAAAGCCAATCATGCAAAAAACCATTGTTGAAAATGTTTCAATTTTTGATGTTCATAAGGGAGAAATGGTTGAAGCACAGAGCATTATTTTTGGCCCAACTATTGAATCTGTTGGAAATGATCTTAGGAAGGAGAAAGATTTGCAGGTCATTGATGGCAACGGAAAATTTTTGATTCCAGGGCTGATAGACTGCCATGTTCATTTGGAGGCAACAACTGCTGTCAATTGGGCAGAGGAGATGATGAGGAAGAAGACATCAACGTATCATTACATTGCACTCTCCAATGCACTAAAGCATTTGAAGGTAGGGTTCACCACATTGAGGGACTGTGGCGGAGGAAAGTGGGGAAGTGGGTTGAGACAGGCCATCGCTGAAGGATATGTGATTGGTCCAAGATTATTGGTAGCCCAATGGACAATTGGGCAATGGGGAAATCAGGAGGCTATGGGGCCCGACGAATGGATACAACTGCAAAAATCAAGAGAAGTCTTAAGTGGAATAGATGGAGTTGTCCATGCCGTCAGGGAACGAAAGAGAATGGGATCTGACTTTATCAAGACAATGACAACCGGAGGAGTCCTGCATGGTATGGAATCAAAGCTTGAAAGAACGCTTTGGACAGAGGAGGAACTTGCCGCAATGGTACAAGAGGCATATAGGTTGGGGATGCATGTTGCCGTCCATGCCCACGGAAGAGGTGGAATTGTACACGCGGCCAAAGCAGGAGTGGATACGATAGAACACTGTAGCTTTGTTGACGAACAGGGAATCTCGCTGATGAAACAGAAGAACATCTATTTGGTTCCCACTCAAACTTCAGCATTTATGGACAAACCAGAGCTTATGAAACAGCTACCACCGGAGGTTCAACAAAAAACGATTGAAGTAGACACTGCAATGCTGGAGAACCATAAAGTGGCTTTTGAAAAAGGTGTGAAAATAGCTTGCGGCACAGATGCAGGAGTTCCCGGCAATCCACACGGAACTTCTGCCCGTGAACTGACATCCTATGTGCAAAACATCGGAATGACTTCTGCCGAAGCACTTCAATCAGCCACAATTGTCGCAGCAGAGGCAATCAAACTAAACCATGTCATTGGATCGATTGAGGTCGGAAAAAGCGCAGATTTCATTCTGTTGGACAAAAACCCTCTTGAAGACATAGCGATGCTTGAGAATTTAAATAACCTTTCAATGGTTTTCTGTCGTGGGCAACTGGTTGCGAAACAAGGAAAAATTGTAGAATTTTAGAAAAATACGTTATTTCAAAATAATGCTTAAGTCATAACTGGAGATCTTCTGCTCATGCCAATAAAGTCAATCAATCCAACGACTGGAGAAGTTTTGGCAGAATATGACCTGATGCAGTCAGATGTGATTAAGGCAAAAGTGGATCTTGCCCACAAAATGTTCATGGAATGGAAGGAATCAAGCCTAGAAATGCGGCAGGAACTGTTAATCAAGCTAGCGTCTGTACTACGAAACAAAAAAGAAGATTTAGCCAAGCAAATGGTTCTGGAAATGGGTAAACCAATAGGACAGGCGCGGGCGGAAGTTGAAAAATCAGCTTGGTGTGCTGAAGTTTATGCTGAAAAAGGAAAAGAATGGATGAAGGAAAAAGTTCTAGAAGCTGACGGAATGGCACACAAAGTTGTGTTTCAGCCATTAGGAGTAATATTGGGCATTATGCCATGGAATTTTCCAGTATGGCAGGTGATCCGTTTTGCTGTTCCAGCAATTTTCATGGGAAATGTTGCATTGTTGAAACATTCCAATGTCGTTCCAGGGTGTGCTCTGGAGTTGGAAAGGGTTTTTTTGGAAGCAGGGTTCCCCGAAGGAGTCATGTCAACGTTATTGGCAGATCATAAGCAGGTTGAGATGGTAATATCCAATCCATATGTTAGAGGAGTTTCATTGACAGGCAGCACAGAAGCGGGAATGAAAATAGCGGAGATTGCGGGAAGATACCTGAAGAAAGTTGTGTTGGAGCTTGGGGGTTCCGATCCTTTCATTGTTCTGGAAGATGCCAATCTAGAAAAAGTGGCAAAGAATGCAGTGTTAGGGCGGACACAGAACAGTGGACAAAGCTGTATTGCAGCCAAGCGATTTGTTGTGCACAAAAGTGTGGCGGATGAGTTCTATAGGTTGGCAACCAATGAGTTGGAGAAGTTGAAAATTGGCGACCCAATGAAAGAAGACACGGACATCGGCCCTTTGGCAACAGAAAACGAGTATAGAAGAGCAGCAGAACAGTTGCGTGATGCAAAGAAGAAAGGGGCAAATATTCCTGACATCCCACAATTTGATACGGGGTATTTTGTGGCCCCCACGTTTGTCATGCCTGCTACACCAGACATGAAGATAGTACAAGAAGAGGTGTTTGCGCCATTTGCACCCATCCTTACTTTTGAATCCGATGAAGAGGCAGTAAAAATTTCCAATGATACACCTTATGGACTTGGTGCTTCAATTTGGACGGAAGATTTGAAAAGAGGAGAAAACCTAGCGAGAAAAATAGAGGCAGGCACAGTGTTTGTTAACTCAATTGTTAAATCGGATCCTAGAATTCCGTTTGGAGGAATTAAAGCAAGTGGGATAGGAAGAGAGTTGTCCAGTTATGGATTGAAAGAGTTTGCAAACATTAAGGCATTGAATGTATACAAAAGTTGATGTAATTTGAATCGCTTTTGTTATCAAATGTTGTAGGTATAGGTTACACCATTGCCGTTCGGCTCAACCCATGATGATTCAAGCACTGCGGCAGTTGCACCATTCCTGTACAATACAAGATTGGTGAAGTAGTTGGTGTATGAACCATAGTTGTCAACAATGAAGATGGTCAAGGTGGAAGCACCGTTTGCTATGGAACTGATGTCAAATGTGTAGGTCTTGTAGCCGTTGTTGGCAGCCAAGCCCTGTGAAACCCAGTTCATTTCAATTCCGTTGACATAGATTGATGCTTCATTGCTGATATCCCAGTCATAGGTATAGATTGAAAGTGTCCAAGTGTCGCCACCTCCACCTCCTCCTGTGGAGTAGGTAAGGCCATTGCCGTCAGGCTCTGCCCAAGATGTTTGCCATGTTTGATAGACCACACCATTCTCCAAGAGTTGAACATTTCTGATGTCATTGTTGTAGTTGCCATAGTTGTCAATAAAGGTTACAGTGAAGGAGTTGACTGAAGTCACGTAAGCGCTGACATCAAGAGTGAATGTCTTGAATTGGTTGTTTCCAGCCAGTCCTTGGCTTTCCCAATTTACTTCATTTCCATTGACAATGACATCAACTTCATTGGCAATGTCCCAATCATAGCTTTCAAACCTGAGTTGGAAGGTATCGCCACCTCCACCGCCACCAGCAGCGGCAACAGCAGCTTGGGCATCAACCAGTCCATATCCAAAGTATTGATCCCAACCAGCGGATCCAAGATCCTCTGCGGTATTTCTGAGGATTTGTCGGATTTGACCAGCTGTAAGTGAGGGATTTGCACTTTTGACCAGTGCTGCGACTGCACTGACATGTGGTGTCGCCATTGAAGTTCCACTCAGGGATCGATAAGTGTTTCCGGGATAGGTTGACCTAATGGACACACCGGGTGCTGCAATTTCCAGTTGGCTTCCATAGTTGGAGAATGATGCCCTTCTGTCAGACGAGTCAGTTGCACCGACTGCCATGAATTCTGAGAAGGCTGCAGGATACCCGACAGGCCCATTGTCATTGCCGGATGCTGCAACTAGCAACACTCCGCGAGAAGCAGCATACTGTCCTGCTTGCTGAATCACAGATGATGGGCTTGATGAACCCAAAGAAAGCGAGGCAATGTGCATTCCATTGTCTGCAGCCCATTCAAGTCCTGCTGCAATCGCAGAAGATGTACCAGATCCAGAGGCCGACAGCACCTTTACTGCATACAATCGGACACAGGGGGCAACACCAACTAATGATCCAGTAAGATCATTGTCAAGTGCGGCAATTGTTCCTGCAACATGTGTACCATGCCCATGATCGTCATATGGATTGTTGTCATTGTTGACAAAGTCATATCCACCATATACATTCAAATCTGGATGGTTTTGATCAATTCCTGTGTCAATAACGGCAACCCTGACGTTCGTTCCACACACACCAGTAGTGACGTCAACTGCATTCTCTGCACCGCCCCATACTCTTTCGGCATCAATCCGATCAACCCCCCAATCGATCGAATCTTCCAAGAGGCGTACCTCATAATCATATTCCCATTTGATGAAAGGAATCTTGTCCAATAATGACAATGCAGTCTGTGGAATTGAAACGCTAACTCCAGGGAAGGATGAGAATTGGAAATGCAATTCTGCATCCAGCCTATCCAAGAGCTGATTGTCGATCTGTCCGTCAAAGATTATGTTGACACGAACCATGGGGATATCCTGATTCATGGCAACGAATCCCATTAGTGACGATATAAGTGTTAGTAGTATGATAGTTGTTTTTAGTTTCATACGGATCACCTGAGACAAATAACTATTATTT
>JALUTL010000133.1 GCA_027016475.1 Candidatus Heimdallarchaeota archaeon | reverse complement strand
TAATCAAAGTTGGTGGAAGCTTCAATTGCTCGTTTAACAACATTTTTTTCATTATAAAAAGGAATGTGGATTGATATAAAGGGATGTCTTTTAAGAGTAACATGCTCTAGGCTGGGCTCAAGACCAGCGGCCGAAATTTTATCTCTCCCTCCGCCGCCATTGGAAAAACCCAGAAGCCACTCAAAAGGGCCTTTCTTGGTTTTGGTTGATAAAGCCTCATCCATCCTCCGATCTTCCTCTTGTTGGGAAAAAGACAAAACGATAGCTAAGGTTAAGTAATACTTGAGGGAATAAAGGAAAAAAACTGAACCCATTAAAAGAGCCAGACTGGCAAAAATCAGGCCTAAGGCATAATTGACAGATGGACTTTGACTGATTAACCGAAGCCAGGCAAGGGCTGTGTAAGTAGTTAAGGAGGAAAAAACCAAAGAACCGAAGAAATACCTAAAGATCGCCCTCAACCCAGGCGGAGGGGCCGGCGCCAAAGAAGGCACAAATTGCTCCCAAACTAAACGGACCTTATTATAAACCTGAGAGACAATTGGCAATCTTGCCTTTTCTCTTTGAGCCTGAGAATAAGCTATTCTAGCATCTTTATATGTCAAACCATATCTTTTTAGGACATTATAGACGCCATGGGCGGAAAAAGAGACTTGTTTGGCCAAAGAATGAATCGAGAGCTCAGGCCGTTTGGCCACTTCAAAAAGAATGGCTCTTTCTTGGGCAACAGAAAAGGCACGAGGGTGTTCATAGCCTGATACATACTTTTCAACAATTCTCCCTTCCTTTTGATACCTTCTGATCCATTGGTATATTGTTTTTCGAGCAATGTTATATTCCTGGCTTAACTGAGTAATTGTCTTTTCTCGCTGAAGCGCCATCCGGGCAATTGAAGTTTTAATTTCAGGCGATAGCCTGCCGGGTGCTTGATAGAGCCTGCTAAAAGACTCTCTTTCCTCAACAGTCGATAGGCCCAATTCTGCCAAAAGATTAACAACCGCGTGCCTGCCAACTTGCAATTTCTGAGCCAAAGCCGTCGCTCCCAGTTTAGGATTGGCCGTTATTTGCTTAATAACTTTAGCTTTAAGTTTATGACGATAAGCTCGGGGGTGAGCTTCGCCTCTAACATATTTTGCCTCAAGAGCCTTGGCTTTGGCTTTGGAAGGAGCTGTCTGATAGCGTTTAATCCATTGGTATATTGTTTTTCGAGCAACGCCAAATTCTTTAGCCACTGAAGAGACGCTTTGCCGCTCTTCCAGGACTTTTTTAACTGCTTCCTCTCTCTTTTGGGCAGGAATACTCATAAACCAAGGCTAATATATAGTGTTACCAACCATGGGAACGCTGTCAATAGCCTTTAATTTAGGCTTTTAGGAAAGAATTTTAAAAAGAAGCAGAAACAAGAATTCGAGGCTAAAAAAATATAGGCTATCGCCCTGAAAATTAAAGTTGGAAACTATAAGACAATTAGCTTCATTTAGGCACAAAGCCGGGTTGCGGAGTAGATATCTTTTTGGGGTAATTGGGTCTAATTAGTTGATGATGCACAACCCAAGGGCTATTAGTCTGATTTTCATCAGGTAAAACAAGCTCTCCTTCATTCTCTAAATGAATATTTTCATACTCATTTTCACTCTTCAAAAAAAATCTCAAAGTGATAAAAACCCCTGCAAAATAGCCCAGAGAGAAAGCAGCCCAAAGCAACATCATTAAAATCCTTTCTGAAGGCAGGAGATTAGGGGCAGGCTATCAAATTAGTGCTTTTCATTATATCCGCAAATCACTAAAGAAGCAAGTACCTTGATTAAACTTGGGCGAGAAAATAGCTAAAACAATGCTCCATAAACTGTTAATAGCAAAACCAACACCTATTAAAAAAAGCGGCAGACCCAAAACAATATCCAAAGGCGTTTTTTTAGTCTGAAAGAGAAGATAACCAGTTGCCCCAACAGCTAACCAAGCCACAAGACGAATCGAATTTTTGAACAAACTATAAAGAACTGTTACAAAATAATGAAAAATAGTATGTTTGTGGACTTTTATCTGTTTCTTAGGCATTGAAAATCTCGTTTTTGAATATCCGCTGGCTCTCTGGTGGACCGTGGGAGAATCGAACTCCCGTCTCCCCGTAGCGAGCGGGGCGCACTACCACTATGCTAACGGCCCAAGAGTAATAAGTCTATTATAAATAAATCTGCGAAAACTCTAAACAGTAAAGGCAAGTTCAAGTTTTAAGTTTTTCTTAACGAAGAATAGACAAGGGATTAAGATAGACACCATTTTTAATCACCTCAAAATGAACATGAGTGCCGGTTGAGCGGCCGGTTGAACCCATTCTGCCCAAAGCACTCCCCCTGGCCACTCCTTGACCGACAGAGACATAAAGCTTGGAAAGATGGGCATACAACGTCCTAAAGCCATTACCATGATCAATAATGACATGACAACCATAACCCCAAGTTAAACAATTAGCATAAACAACCTTGCCTGAATCAGCGGCCAAAATATTGGGCGCTGACCTGTTGGCAATGTCAACCGCTTTATGATACCAAGAGAATCGCTGAGTAATCCGGCCGCCGGCAGGCCAGACAAAACTACCCGAAGCCACCATCGTCCCTGCATCAGGCGTTATCTGTCTGCGCCTTGGCGCTGATGGTCTGGCACTGGGCATGACACCATCAGGAACAATAATCACTTGACCAATGGCTAATTCAAAAGTCTCATCGTTCATAAAGGTATTAAAGGGAAAGTCAACAATTGCCTGAGGTGATGTATCATACCGCTTGGCAATAGAGTAAACTGTATCACCTTTCTGGACTTTATGAGAAACACCAGTTACCGGCAGGATCTCCAAAGTTTGGCCTGCTTTTATCTTGGAGCGCTTACTTAGATTGTTTTGCCAACGAATAGTATCAACCGTCACGCCAAATTTCTCAGCAATCGAAGCCAAAGTATCCCCTTCCTGAACTTTATACTCAATAATTTTGTCTCTGATTTTCTCAGATATCAAAGTGGCGGTGCTGGGGTTTTCAGTGGTGGCAGAAAGAACAACCGAAGTTGAGGGAATCTCCCAAGGGTCAACACTTCTTCCTGGAAATTCTTGGGCAATCACTGGAGCAATCATAATGCCAACAGCCGCCAAACCAGCCATACCAGAATGCATTAGTCGTCTGGCCAACTTTCCTCTTTGTCGATAAAGAGCGGTAACGAAAACTCCTTTACCCTCCTCAAATCGCAAGAAAGACAAATGAAGATTTTTAATCAAATATTTGGCCAGTGCTTGAAAAAATTCCTTAACCTCTGAGAAAAAAGCCAAAATAGCCCGGTAATTATCTTCCATAAAATATCCCTAAAGAAGATAGCACAAGCAAGGCTAAGGGGTCAAATAAACTCAAGGTTAACAAAAATTACTCAAGTGATTGAGTTTGAAAATTGAAAATTGAAAATTAATTTCTAGGCTGTTTTAAGGCTCTCTAGAAACTCTTTGTTGCTTTCGGTTTTTCTCAATCTTTCAAGAAGAGTTTCTGTTCTTTCATCTTGAGGCACCATATCAAGCATTCTTCTTAGGGTATAAATTTTCTGAAGCGTATCCTTGCCATATAAAAGCTCCTCTTGCCGGGTACCTGATCTGGAAACATCAATGGCCGGGAAAATTCGCCTTTCGGCTAACTTTCTGGTTAAGTGAAGCTCCATGTTACCCGTACCCTTGAATTCTTCATAAATCAACTCATCCATCCGACTGCCAGTTTCAACCAAGCAGGTACCAATAATGGTTAAGGAACCATCATTTTCAATCTTTCTGGCTGCTCCAAAAAATTTTTTAGCCGGGAAAAGAGCGACTGGATCAAAGCCGCCAGTTAGAGTTCTGCCTGAAGTTGGCAAAGCCAAATTATAAGCTCGGGCCAGTCGAGTGATTGAATCAAGCAAAATAACCACATCTTGACCTTTTTCTACCAATCTTTTGGCCCGCTCCAAAGCCAACTCCCCAACTCGGGTTTGGTTTTCAGGCGCTTCATCAAAATTTGAGGCCGCCACCTCGCCCTTGCCATTGGTTACTTTTTCCATATGACGGGTAATATCAGTTACCTCCTCAGGCCGCTCACCAATTAAAACCGCCATCAGATGGACACCTTTCTTTCCCTTGTTACCTGCTACTTGCTTCTTGCTACCAGCCTCGGGGTAGTTTTTGGCAATGCCGCCAATAATATCTTTCAAAAGCCAAGTTTTACCAGCTTTGGGAGGAGAAACAATCAAACCCCGCTGACCAAAACCAATGGGCGCAATCAAATCTATCAATCGGGTGGTTAAAATTTCTTTGTCAGTGGAGAGAATAATCTGGGTATCAGGATAAACGGCCGTCAGCTCATCAAAATTTGGCCGCTCGCCTGTCTTCTCAACCGGTTCACCATTGACTGTCTCAACCTTAAGCAAACCCCAGAAGCGCTCATTTTCCTTTGGTCGTCTGGCTTGACCGCCCACCAAATCTCCTACCCTCAGATTAAATCTTCTGATTTGTGAGGCAGAGATATAAATATCACGCTCAGAAGCGGCAAATTTGGGCCGCAAAAGGCCTGAGCCTTCGTTGGCAATATCCAAGACCCCTTCAACGTATTCGGTCGGCAAGCCTGAATCAGGCAAAATCCTCTCGTCCACAACAAGGGCTTTTTCCTTAGGTTTAACAGTAGAACTGGTTGATTGATTCTTTTTAGCGGCCATGTAATCAAAATGAATTCATCTCAGCAAGAAAAACGGAAGGCACTTGACCTTAAAGAGGCAAGTTACAGCTTATTTTAGCCTTTACCACTCCCTTTTGTCAACCCACAATCCCCTTTGATTATTTTTCGACGGTCGTCGCCAGAAAATCAAAGCCAGAAGGCTTAAGCCGGCCAGGAAAAAGCCAGCGTACTCTAAAATTTGAGGCCAGAAAATAATATAGACAGTGATTGGTGATTGGTGATTAGTCTTTGGCAGCAGCCAGCCATTGGCCCAGCCATTAACCTTAACATGCTTTAAAGTTTTGATTTTGAATTTTGATATTTTTAGATAGTGAAAGTAACCCACTCTCAAGCCATAAGAATTATTTCTTTTCTTTTGTTTTGTATAGTTTCTTTACTGCAACTCATTTCTGTTTATAACTTATGGATATTTCTTGTAAAAATGACGCGTGAAAGTATGGTTGTTTCCTTTGCTCTTTCTTCTAAAGTCATTTTCCCGTGTATTAGCCCTTTCATCCCACCCCGGATTCGCCATCACCGTCACATG
>JALUTL010000132.1 GCA_027016475.1 Candidatus Heimdallarchaeota archaeon | reverse complement strand
TTTTTCTTCATGGTATGTCTGTCCTTTCTTCATGCTGTAGGTTGTCACCATTTTTCCGAAGTTGAATCGGAGGAAGGGAATCCGTTTGCAGTAAAGGAACTGCCTGATTTCTTCTGCGTGGACAGTCATATGACCATTACCCCTTTTCCTTTTTCTGGAGGTGGTGGTGAGGAAGGTTTTTCCTCTTTCGGTTTGGGCTGTTCATTGTTCTGAGTCTCCTCGCTATCGATTGTTTCTCCGAAGGATAATATCTCAAACATGTTTTTTTGGCATTTTTCGCATAGTTCGAAAATGGCAATGCTTGCCTGCTCATTCTTGGTAAGATCCTCAAGTTCCCGGATCAGATCCTTCATTTTTGATTGTGGAATTATTCCATTGAACACTGAATATTGGAGTCTGATGAAGCCGTAATTTTTTAGGACATCAGCAACTGCCTCCCTGAGGCTATCTTTTGAGATGTCATAGGCAACGATTTTGAATTTCACGGATATTTCACCCTGTTCGCAAACGGGGAATATCTTTTTCGCTTTCCCATGAGACAGTTTGCCAATGTTCTTCCTTGCAGGATGATGTGCCGCCTGAGCGTATGCTTTCCAAATTCTGCTTCCAATCGATGGAAAAGTGATTGCACCCACAGTTTCTTGATGTCGTTTCCTATCTGGATTTCATCACCTTTGGTGACAAAGTCGTCCTCAGTTGGGTTGTGCATTTTGACAAACTGCACCAATGCTTCATCCACCAGAACCTGTCGGAATTCCTCTTTGAGATCCTGAACAAGGGAGAACCTTCCTGATCTGTCTGAATGGAGGAATCCGGCATAGATGTCCAGTCCTGTTATGGTGATTGAAGCCACGATCTGGCTTTCAAGAATGGCGTAGCCATAGTTGAGCAGGGCATTGAGCGGATCCTTTGCAGGCCTTTTGGATCGGGTGCTGAAATTGTATCCGAAATGTTGGATTATTTTAGCAAAGCCGTTCCAATACTCCTTGGCTATTTTTGCTTCAAAGGCCATGAAGTCCGCCCTGCAACTTTCGATTGTCTGTGCCTTGTTAGGTGGGTGCTTAAGATATTCCTTGATTTTTTTAGTATGGGCCGAAAGGTCAACATCAAAGGACTTGTGCCATTTGGAAAGCGTATTCAATCTGTTCTTTGCAACCTGCATCACGATTTGATAGGCAATGGAGACGCCGTGTGCACTGGAAATGGCTTCATACTGTTTTTTTCGCAACTCGGCCAACCCATTCTGGAAAGAAGGGAGAATGTACAATCCGCGATTGCTTGGCCCTATCCAAACTAAAGGTATTGAATGAGAGGCGAATGCAGCCATTGCCTGTGCCGTTATTGTGCAGCTGGTTTCTGAAATGATATGATCTACGATGTCAAATGGCACTTCAGATGCAGGTTTGGTGGAGAATCCATGTGTAAAAAGGAATCGATCCTTTTTGACCTGTATTTTTGAGCCAGGCTCAGTCAATACTATTGTAACCATGCTATTTCCTCCTTAAAGTAATAATTTCTCGATGGAGCAGGTCATCGAGATTAGTGTAGTACCGATTGTTGTTCTTCTCAGATATGACAAGAGATCCTTGGAACCATATTGCTTCCCCCTTGATCGCATGTTCTGAAAGGCTCGAATGTTCAAATCCAGTATCAGGAAAGACATTGACATGCTGGATCTTGGTATCTGGAAAGAGTTCTTCCCATAGACTCAGTGGAAAGTCTTCAAGCAGCGTCGAACTGTATAGCCCATGCTCAAAAAGGGAAAGAGTTTGCCCATTTTCTTCAAAACTAAGGGCCATTTTTCTGATGTCCAAGGGTTTTGATGAATTGAGCAATTGCTCAGCCTTGTCCATGGATCTGATGGCATCATTGAATTTCATCGATCTGAACATTGTTTCTGTCTTGCTGGCTTCGGGGAGATTCGCCAAGGAATCGACCACTATGGCCTCATTGAGACCCTGTTCAAGGAATCTTCCCCAAAATCCCCCATTTCGTCCTTTTGCAGTAATGCCGACCTTCAATCGTGATCCAACTCTTCCCAAGTAGATAAGGTATCTTCTGTAGCATTTTGGGACATGCTCAGGAATTCCGCATGACGGATCGCTTCTGACACATCCTACAGTATTGATGTAAGAATCTCTCCTGTTGTAGAGGCAACGAAGCCACACTTGATGCATTTCATCCAATGAAAAGCATTCCATGCAGTAACCAGCTTCAAGCGTATCAATAAAGTTGTTGCAGACCTTGCAGATGTAGTTTCCGCATTCAAGGTTTTGGATCGAAGTCAGAGGCAGTGGGCAATATTCTCCCCAAAATGTCTCCAACCAGAGCACAATGTTCAATTTGTCTTGATCAAACGTATATGAATATCCGCGAATGGTTTTGGTAAATTCCATACTACCTACCCCCCACAAGAGTGGCAGACCCACTAAAGTGGTTAAGAATTTATTTGCACAGTGGTAAAAAAGATTTTCGTTCGGAGATTCAGGTTGAAACAGGTGTCCGATAGACTTATAAAGAACAATGATGAAGGCATTTCAGGGAGTCATGTGATACTCAGTTGCACAGTGATGTACAAACTCCACGGGGGGTTCCTGAACGGTTCTGGTGCTTCAAGCGGCAGATACCCGACAACAGAGATCAAGAAATTTGTTCTAAAGGGGAATCGGTATCCCTACATGTCTGCACAAGCATGGAAAAAGCTAATGAGAGACACTTTTGTTTTTCTGAAAAGTGAGCCATCCTATTATGACAGACTGAATGGGTTGAAGAAAAACATCCTGAACCCTATTCTCTATCTTGAAGATGACCTGTTCGGATACAGCCATCCCTTTGAGAAGCAACCGGATCAGGACAATCCCTTGCGTTTCAAGGTCGTAAGTGCAAACAGGATAGCTCCATTGCAAGCGACCAACCTAATAGCATTGGAAAGGAACATCTCGACGGAAAAGGGATTTCTTCATCTCAACGACAGCACTCCCCTTCCTTATTCAACAGAATTTTCTGCGGGATGGTTTTTGGGGAACATAGCCCTTGATCTTGACAGGATCGGAATTTTCGTCAACTCAGGGGATGTCATTGAATTGCCAAATGAAATTTTGAAACGGCATGCATCGATGATTTCCAATAACGGAACTGGACGGTATGAGGTCAATGACCGCAAAGGTCGGGTCATGGAAGCAGTTAAGCTGCTGTTTGACACAATTATGGGATTGACTAGCCCTCCAAAAGCAAGTCAATTCACGGTTGATTTTAGTCCGAAAATGCTGTTTTGCACTATTGCAGAGGGAATGGCACCATTCGGCCCATCCATGTTCACGACGGATGATACACTGAAGCTAAGCTTGGAGAAGGTTGAGTCACTTGTTTCATCAAGAGGCCATACCTTCAAATGCCCGCTTTTTCTTGGATACCGAAAAGGAATCCCAATAGTCAATCAAGAAAAAGTCCAACAGCTACACGCAAAAGAGATTGAGACCCAGAGCGGAAAGGTAGAAATACAGGTTACCAGTCCTGGGCAAATCAAAAACAGAATTTTGACCTATTTGGAGGGAGCTTATTGAATAACAACATACCAGAGTACGATTTTTGCAATGATGACAAGTTTGACAGCCAAGTCAAGGAACGGCTGGATTCGCTTGAGGAACACAGGAATCTTCCAATCGGATTTTCTGGCAATCCTTTTGTGGATGCAGGCCTCATTGCAGTATCCATTTTGCAGAAGAAAGAGCCTCATGAAATCAGTTTGGGAGACCTGATAGATGCATTCAGGACAAACGGTGAAAATGTGGACACGCTGGGAAGAGCTATCGCAGACAGGACTGCGGCAACCAAGGCGGCATTCATGATATTTCCCAACAATCCGATCATTCAGTCTGCCTTTGGTAAGAAGAAAGCTGATGATGAATGTCTCAAGAAGCCAAAAGGAGGAATGCCTTCACGTCTTCAAAGAAATGTATACAGAGCCTATCTTACAGAATTTCTTTCCCAGATCCCTTATGAGACGAATCCACAGAATCTCTGCATTAGCTGCGGCAGGGAAAGTTCTTTGGACTTCAATGAATTGGAGATTCGGCTGGAGGAAATACGGCAGGGAAGCTCATCCAACAAAAAATTTGGCAAAGGAGTTACAAAGTCCTGGTTTCCGTTGATCGGGACAATTGGAAATGAGGCACAGGCTTTTCCTGCTTTCTCTGAGCCCCTTGCCGTTTGTTGCAGGTGCCTGTTCTTGGTTCATTTCCTTCCTCAAGCAACATATTTTATGCAGGGGAAGCTTGCAGTCTTCCAATCCGACAATATGACAATCTCAAAGAAGTTGATTGATTCCAATCTGCAAAGGTTTAACGATCTCTTCAAAACTTCAAACCTTGAGGATTCAATTGAAATAATCGGTAAAAATGATCCACCAAGCCATCTCATTCTGCAATTGCTGGATGTACTAAGGCAGTTTACAGTCAAGCTGATGGGATCCACTCTGGTTATTTGGCAATTCACCAATTCCAATCAAGGCTCCGAGTGTGAAACATACTTCTTACCGGATCGCACACTTGAATTTTTGCGGGAACTTAGTTTGGAAGCCGATTTCAACGCAAAGAAAGAAATCAAGCGATTTGTACAGACAGAGAAAAGAGTGTTGAGACATCCTGACAGATTTCTGCTCGCACGCATGATCAAGTCTGAGGATTATGAAGGGTTTTATGTAAAATCAACTGAGAATCCCCCAAACATAGACTTTTACAATTTCTATCAGATGTTCTTCCTTGGATGGGACAAGACTCACTTAGAAACGGTTCAGGCAATTGCTGGCAGAGTAAAGGAAGATATGAAGGACAAGGAACTGAATCGTCTATACAGGGAATGGAATTCGAAGGATGTCATGGATCAGGTGATCCCAACTGCTTTGAATCTTATGCTGAATGGAGAAGTTGATTACATTACTCTTTTGGATCTTTTCTTCTCAGTCCATCCATTGGGCGGATCAAACTACATGAATCTGCTCAAATTTTATCTGCATCCCAAATTGGATGTCAATTCTGCAAAAAGCAAACTTGTTCCAAATTCATTTTACCAAAGAATATTTTCAGAGAAAGTTGCAAGCAATATCAGTTCGATCGCGACTTTAGTGAAAATTTACCTCAATGAAAAAAAGGTGGATCTGAAAAACCAAAAGGAAATTGAAAAATTACAGAGGGCTCTGAAAGGGTATAGCATCAATGACATTCAGAATGTCTTCTTGATGGCATCTCAAGAAACTTTGGGTTTAACCTATAA
>JALUTL010000131.1 GCA_027016475.1 Candidatus Heimdallarchaeota archaeon | reverse complement strand
GCGTTTTACCAGTCCGCGAGCACTGTCAGTTTGATACTTCACAATTGCTGACAAATATTCTAGTCTTTTACTCGTCAGTGGCTTGTAGGTTCTAGCTCTTATGAGAGCATAGAAATTGGCCACAAAATAGTTCAAATCTTTGATTCTTTGTCCCTGCTCCGCTAAGACTTTCTTAGTGGTTTTCAAGGCAAGAATGGGGTTGTAGGAAAAAAGCTCTGAGAGGTGGGTTACAAAATCAATTGTTATGTTTTCCGGGTGCTTCTGAATTGGTTTTGATTGTTTTCTCCATTGCACCTCGAAGAGGGCTCTTTGCTCTGATTTTAGAGCATTCCAAACGTATGCATTTGCAATTTCTGCCACTAAGCGATCGGGGGGGTACTTGTCAAGAAACATGATTGTAGCAAAGCGAAGAATCATTGCTTCTCTCAGGCTCTGACTAAAAAACAATTCTTTAGCAATGTATAGGCTACTTCCTCTCACATATTCCCATTGGTGTGGATCTAATTGCTGGCTTATCTGAGAGGTTGTGAATGTTACTCGCCTAATGCACAACTGCCCTTTATTCTGACTAGTTCTTGTGAGTCTTTTATAGATTGTTTCCAGTCTTTGGGCAAGTTCTTGTTCGCTGTCCATTCTGATCCCAGATTCATTCCTGAACACAGGAAAGCGCTGACACGCCAGCATTTTGCATAGGCTTATCGTCTATTTTAATCTTCACTGGGCTCGACAAAAGATGATACTTGCTGGGGGGGAACCGACATTATTTATTTTAGCTCTAGGATCAAAAAGGAGGGGAGGGGCTCGACTCGCTCCACAGACCCTTTCATTCTCTTTTCCTAGTCTGTTTCAAGGGAAACAGACAAGAGCAACAACTCCCCCTGAAGATACTTTTGGTGGTGTTTTTTGATTAGGGAGAGTCTGTTGCCAAGTAAGGATTCTGATGGGTGATATATCAAGGTTTTAAACGTTAATTCGGTTGTTCTCGCTCCTTTCACGGCTTATGTGAAAAAAATTCGCTTTCAAAGCAATTATTTCCGAATTTTCTTATCAAAGAAAGAGGAAAAAAATGATGCCGAGGATGCTCGGCAATAATCACGAAGGACTTCACCAGTGGCAGTCCTTCATCCTATCAATTAGTCTATTGTTTCTTCTTTCGCCAGACAACAAGCATTGCGAATCCGCTGATTAAGAAGATTGGGAGTTCGAAAGCTAATCCTCCGCCTTCGGCTGCACCGAATTCAGGGGTTTCCGTGCTTCCACCCGGCCAGGTTATGGTTCCGGAAAGTTGCATGCCGTCCTTTTTGTTCCAACTGCCTACGACTACAAATTTGTCCCCTTGCAAGTTCACGATGTCGTATACTCCTTCTCTATCTCCGTTGGTGTCAAAGGCAACGGGACCAGTTGCTCCAACAAAGTCGGTTTCATACAAGTATTTGAGAAGTGTTGGACCATCAGTAACGTCTTTACCATCGTTAATCATTTTCTGGAAGGCGTAAGCGAAGGCATAAACAGCGT
>JALUTL010000130.1:990-5274 GCA_027016475.1 Candidatus Heimdallarchaeota archaeon | reverse complement strand
ATATCATAGTTGGATAAATCATTGTTGGACCGGATTTTTCTTGCAACTTAACCTAATTTCCTTTGCAATAGAACCAAACCAAACCAAATTAATTTCAAATTCATTAATCCATGGCCGATAATGAAAATCATTGCCCATAGAGGATATGGTTCTCCAGAAAACTCTATTGTGTCCTTTGAGAATGCCATTAATCATGGGTTTAGCTATATTGAACTTGATGTTCATCGAACAAAAGATGGTAAATGGGTAATTTTTCACGATTTTGAATTGCCAAATGGATTAACATTGGAAGAAACGTTGTTTTCATCAATTCAACAATCTTTTGAGCCAAATAATATCCCTCCTCTTCTGGACGATGTGCTCAAAAAATTTCCAGAAGCTAAATTCAATATCGAACTGAAAGTCCCATCGCATCCGGAAGATCCACACTTTTTCGGAGAAGAACTGGCAAATTATTTGAAAACGCTTGGGGTTACAAACATCCTCTATGTTTCATCATTCAATTTGAAGGCACTTATAGGCTTCCAACGCATTTCAACTGGTATTCCTCTGTCCTTCCTTTGTCTTGTCCCTAGAACCAAAACCTTCGACAAAGCGTTTCGCAAAGTCAAGAATCTCTATTCTATCAATCCTTTGTATATCCTGCTCAGAAAAAAACATGTGGAATGGGCACATAAAAGAGGACTAGAAGTACATCCTTGGACTGTCAATTGTAGCAAATGGATCAAGAGAATGATAGGGCTAGGGGTTGATGGTATAATTACGGACGACCCGCCAAAAGTACGTACTCTCCTTGACCAAATCAGCAATTAATAAATGAAAACAAACCCAAATTGTTTCTTGTCTACTTTTCATACGTCCAAGGTTAATTCAAATAAGGAAACAACCCTTCTTAGTTCACTTTCAAAAATCTCCCCCTAAACTCTTTAAGTTACAAACCATCCTTAGTTACTGTGAAGAGATTTTTTTTCAGAAAAATACTCGAAAAGATCATATACTATCCTTATGATTATGAATTATATATGACACGGGAGGGTGTTTAGAATGTATGAAAACAACGTAATCGGTGCAGTATTTTCCCGAACAACACCTGACGAGATCTATTTTGTTGTAGATCTTGAAAAAACAGAGAACCGTCCAGTTGAAAGAGGAGAATATGTTGGCTTCTCACTCTTTGGTCGTCCTGCAATTGGAATTGTGACTGCAATTGAACGGATTAACGAAGAAATCATTGAAAGCTTGGCCAGTAGCCCTGCAGCCGTTGCCAGAATGCGGGAATTGGCTATGGAACCCGGAGCAGAGAAGTTGGTTGCCGCCGTTCGCGTACAAGGATATGTTGAAGAAAGCGGACGGGTTGTTCGTCCACGATTTCCTGCCCTTCCTGGAACGCTGGTATATCGGGATCCAAATGAAGAACTGCAACGCGCATTGGGAACAGGGCAGATTACAATAGGTAAGTTGTTGGCCAATCCTGATGTTGATGTCAAGCTGAACGTTCCTGCTTTGATATCCCGCCATTTTTCTGTGCTTGCAGTTACTGGTGCTGGAAAAAGCTATACTGTAAGCGTCATTCTCGATCAAATAATGAGAAATTTTCCCAATGCTTCAATAGTTGTAATTGATCCTCATGAAGATTATTTCTTCTTTAAACGAAACCCCGATTATGGCTCTCGTGTAGAGTTGTTTACACCGGCAGGAAGAAATGGAACTCGAAGATTAAGATTCAAAGTACGTAACTTCTCAATCAATGAACTCAGTGAAATTGCTGGAATCCCATCCAATGCTACTCACCAATTGGCGATGTTTGAGCAGGTATATAGGGAGCTTGAAAGTCAGCCAGGAACCCCTGATTGGGATTTCAACGATGTCCGGAATCGGCTTGCCCAAATAGCCGCCGATCAAAGTCTGAACGCACGGGATGTTGCCAATGCGTTTAGTATCTATCGACGTTTACGGAACATCCCTGAGGAAATCTTTTTGGATAAAACTGTTGAAACTGAGCTTTACAACGAAGTTACACCTTGCCTTGCAAAACCAGGACAGATGACCGTAATTGGAACTGGTCTCTTACCTCGAAGAGCAAAGGAAGCATTGGTCAGCCAAGTTCTCAAACGGATATTCAATGGTGCTGTAGCTTGGCGACAAGGGCTTGATGAACCGAAACTTGCAGGCCCAGTACTGGTTGTAATTGAAGAAGCCCATCAATTTGCACCTCCTGACCGAACTTACTGCAAAGACATAATTACTCAAATTGCAGGAGAAGGAAGAAAATTTGGTGTTGGATTGGGCATTATCAGTCAACGACCCGGAAAATTGGACGAAAACGTCCTTTCTCAGTGCAATACCCAAATTATACTGAAAATAACCAACCCGAAAGACCAAAATGCCATCATAAACGCAAGTGAGCACATGTCTGGAGAGTTGATGAATGATCTGCCGGGTCTGAACACTGGTGAAGCAATTATCACTGGTTCTGCAATTGGGCTTCCGTCAATGGTACGTGTCAATCCCATAGGAATGCCACCCGGAGGCGACGACGTAGATATTCTGGGAATGTGGGCTTCTCAAGAAACAATCGAGGAAGAAATTTTAGAAGTTGAGCCAGCAAATGATTTGGAGGATATACTATGAAATTTGTACATACCAGTGATTGGCATTTGGGTTATGCTCAACATAATCTAGAAGAGCGTTTCAACGATTTCTTTCGCGCAGCCTTCTACACCGCCAAAAAAATTGTTGAAGAAATCAAACCTGATTTTGTGATACATACAGGTGATATCTTTCATCATAGCAAACCTTCTCCAGGAACCTTCAGGCACGCATATCGTGTTCTTCAAGTTTTCAAAGACGCAGACATTCCTTTTTACCTCATACGAGGAAATCATGATGCTAAAACTAGTCGTGAGTTAGCTTATGGCGGATCTTCCATTAAGCTTTTGGAAGATCTTGGTTTGATCGAGTACATTGATGATTCTGTAGCTGTCTTGGATCAATTACAAATATCCATTGTCGGAGTAGGACATTATTTTGGAACTTTGGCCTCCAAAAAAATAAAAGAGGTTTTAAACAATCATCCATTGCAGGATGATCACTATCGAATTCTTGCTGTGCACAATTTTATTCAAGGGCAGTTAGAGAATGTATC
The DNA here is from genome assembly GCA_027016475.1 of Candidatus Heimdallarchaeota archaeon. Lineage (GTDB taxonomy): Archaea > Asgardarchaeota > Heimdallarchaeia > Heimdallarchaeales > Kariarchaeaceae > WAKA01. The sequence goes on along the minus strand of JALUTL010000130.1, from coordinate 2,129 downwards.
TGAAGTTATTCCAGTTTCTTTGATCGATGAGCTGAATTTCAACTATGTTGCGGGCGGACACTACCATATTCCTTGGAGCCGTTCCAATGTCAATATTTGGGTTCCCGGTAGCTGTGAAGCTACTTCGGCAAATGATTGGAGACGTGATGATCTACTTGACGATAAGGTGGCTTTATACTCTTCATTCTATGAAGTTGAAGCCCAAAAAGCGAATGGACAATGGGTATCCAATGTGAAACGTCATAATGTTCCTGTTCGACCTAAAATCTTTTTTGAACTAGAAACTGACCTTTCTGATCCTAATGCTCTTACAAATGAAATCACAACATCTCTTTCACAAATCATTTCTAACATTCAACAATACATTGAATTAAACCACCCTAATGTGAAAAAAGGAAGCAATTATTGGAAAATAGTTTCCCAACCAATGGCACGAATTGTTCTAAAATCGCCGATCCGCCCCGAAGACTTTAGACTTATCGACCAAGCCAAAATCAAAAGAGGTGCCAACCTATTGCATTTCCATCTTAGCTTTGAAACTGAGGATGATGACTTCTTGTATTCCGTAACTGACCGTGTTACGGATCTAGGCGTTGATCAAGTCATTGAGCAGCTAGTGAAGGAAAGGGGGGGTGACGAATTGCTGACCATCGTAAAAAATGTCATCGACCAATTCAAGGGAAGACCTGCTTCCCGGGATTTTTCGGATAAAGAGATTGATGAGCTTGTTCAACAGGCCGTAGACCCTCACGAAGAAGCAAATGCCGTAATTGAAAATAATTCTCTAATGCAAAAGACACCTGGTTCGTCAGGCTTGGAGGAGTGGTTGAAATGAACCTGTTCAAAATTGATGAGCTACATTTGAAAAACATTCGGTGTTATTCCGATCAGAAATTTGAATTTGCCGAGAGCAAAAACGTTCTCGTAGGAAGAAATGGTGCAGGTAAGTCAACCGTGATCAATGCAATAGGCATTGGACTTTTCGGAACGGATTATTTGACAGGAATGGGGTTGAATACAAAAGAACTCATAAAATGGGGTGAAAATGAAGGGGAGATTTCTCTTCAATTCCAAACCGATCAAGGAACCTTCCGATCTGTTTTCAAAACTTCCATCCAAAAAGGGAACCAATGGCAACT
>JALUTL010000130.1:0-980 GCA_027016475.1 Candidatus Heimdallarchaeota archaeon | reverse complement strand
ATCACTGAAACCAAGGAAAAAATTTCTAAAATATTTGATGAAATGCTTGATGCTGTCTCTTTCAAAAATGCAATTTGCAGTCCCCAAGGAATGATTGCTCAACTTTTGGAACAAACCCCTACAAAACGAAGAAATGAAATCTACCGTATCTTGGGGATGGAAGAATACAAAAACATAGCAGACATCACAAAAAGCCTTGTAAAATCATTAATCAACAGAAAAGAAAAGATTTACAGCAGGCTTGAAGGAATCAAACTAGAAAGTAAAAACCCAGAAGATATCAAATCAGAACTTTTACCGCTGACTAAAGAGCTTGACAATTTAATTCTTGAACTGACAAAAACAGAGAAGGACAAGCTTGAGATTGACAAAAAAGTTATGGAATTGATTGAATTAGACCAAAGATATAAAGAATTGAAAACCAAGCAAAATACTGTTGAAAAAGACATTTCAACTCTCAATACACAGATCAAAGATTTAGAAAACAGAATCAAAAAGTTCAATGAAACCTTGCCTGAGCCCGTATCAAGCAAAGATCAATTGAATTCAATTATTGAAAACCTAAACCGTGAACTGGTGGCTTTACGAAAAGAAAAGTCAGACTTGGATCAGCAAGTTGCTATTGCCGAAAAGAAGCAATCCGATTTGAAGCGCTTGGAGAGTGAAATGGATGAGCTTGAAACAAAGAAGAAAACCATCAGTGAAAAAATCATGCAACTCTTTGAATCAATCAAGCCCTTAACATCATTGGACGAACTGAAAAAAGCAATTGATGAACAAAAATCAAGAATAAACTCTTGGATCATTGGAAAACAAGCCTTGGAAAATGAAATTTCACAGACTCAAACGATTATTCGCCAACTTCAACAGGATATTGAACCATTTGAAAATTCAAAAACAAAACTTCATAACGAATTTCTCCAAAAATTCAAGATGCCAATTGAGAAGCATGAAGAAGTAAAAATGGAAATTGCAACCAA
>JALUTL010000129.1:2019-5288 GCA_027016475.1 Candidatus Heimdallarchaeota archaeon | reverse complement strand
CCTCTTAGTCTGAAGAAATCCAGAACCCAGGGTAGTACCTCGAAAAACTCCAAGGTTGTAACTTTAATGCAAACATGGTACTCCGAAATACACACGTTTTCCGAAATCTGCCCGATCGTAAACTCTGAAAGCTCAACAAAATTAGAAGAACAGCCACAGAATAAGATAAATTGATTTGCAAATAATATCAAAAAGTGACAAAGGACAGGAAATTATCGCCCATAATAATTTTTGATGTGAAAATTCCTATTGTCAAAACGACAACAAAAAGTAAGTTCGACCTATTTAACCATAAATAGTAGGGTTCTTCCAGCCTACCAAACTGAATTAACGAGAGCAGAAGGAGACGGTTTAATGCAATTAGGATAAAACCTCCCAAAACCAGGAATGTTCCTAGCTGGTTCAATTGAGGACTCGCCATTAATGTGATTATTCCAAGCATAGCAAAGACGAATGAAAATACGATTCTACCTTCCATAATCAAACCTCCTTATGATATGTGGCAGTCAGCCTCAGTTGCTCTGCATCTTCCTGATTGAACTCCCATTTTACATAGCGAATGTTCAGCCAATCTTCGAATGCATTACCGTAATGTTTGGAGAACAAATTACCGCTGTTTCCAGGGGGGGTCAGACCATAGATGTTGTCCCAAACACCATCAACACGTATGACAAACCGTTCTGATGGTCCATGGCTCTGACTCAATTTCAAATTGGTTATATCACTTCCTTGTCCACCTCCTGCATTGACAGTGAAAGCAGTACCATTTGACGGAAGTGGTCCAACATTGAGAAAAGGAAAGACTGAACCCATCACATGCGAAAAAGTAGCTTGATGGACTCTTCCCCATTTCCATGTCGTCATATCATCTCCTAATTTTTCCTTAAGGTATGATACCGTATTGGCAAACGCTTTTGCAGCAATATCAATATGCGTTTCAGTTTCAGTTGTGTTTACGTCATCAAACCATGTGACATTTGACGGAGATTTGAGAAACTGGGCAACTGAAACATGGGCACCATAGTTTATTCTTTGAGCAAGATTGGATCCAAGCTCATCTACAAATGTCCAATGAATTAGGTTGATTCTGTAGACAACAAAAATTGTCGCTTCAATTGAGGAAGTTATCATCTGCCGATCCCAATCATCAAAAAGGGTCAAGGCGTTAGTTATCAAATCATTTTCCGAGAAACTGCTGAAATCGTATGACTTAAGATTTGAAAGCACCGGCAACAGAAGGTCTTCAAATGCTAGAGAATACGTATCCCCTTGCATTCTCATGACATCCTGTTCAGTAAACTTCCCAAAGGGAAGATCAAAATTGGTTTGATTGGCCAGAATTTGGTTTATCCTTTTGCCTCTATACCCAACAGCATATCCGTCAGCAATATAAAAGAGATGTCTGTCATCAATTTCTTCATTTGCAGTTGCAAAGTATCCCTTTGACGGATTCAGTACAAACAGCTGATCTTCGTAAGGGACAATGCCAAGCCAGTCGGCAGATCCATCGCTTCCATTCTGCGGGATAAGACCATAACCGGATTTTCTAATTGGTATGATTCCAGCGAACTGATAACCAATATCTCCGTCAACTATTGCAAAAACTACATTCTGACCTGGTACCCCAAAATATCTCAAGGCCTCATGAATGTCTGATGCATTTTTGGCAGTGTTAAGTCCCATGATTGCGCGAAAAATCTGATCACGCTCAAAGCCTTCAGTCAAAGTCCAGCGAATGGCATACTCCTGCTCACCTATGGTATCCAATACACCAAATTTGCTGACTTTATAGCTAAAGGCCACTGGGTCTCCTCCACTCACTGGTATTTCCTCTTCGTAAATGGTAAATGGTAACCATTCCGTCCCATTGACCAAGTAGTGTGTTTCGTTGTGAGTAAGATAGTACAAATCAATTGCATCCAACCCAGTGTTTGTATATCCCCAAGCAACATGTTCATTGTGTCCTGCAACAACCAAAGGGATACCTGGAAGGCTGAATCCCTGAACATGCAGGCTACCATCAGTTGCTATCAAATGCACTTGATTCCAAATGCCCGGAACTGATAAGCCCAAATGCATGTCGTTTGCAAGAATTGGCGCACCACTTTGGGTCAAGTTTCCAGAAATGACCCAATTGTTTGATCCAATTCCAAGAGCCTTTGTGCTCAATTTTCCTAAGGTTTCCATCAACAATCCTGATTGGGCAGTGCCAAGACCCGCCACGGATTCTTTTGTTAGGTTACGTATGTAATCGGCGGCTGGCTGGTATGTGATTGGCAAGATTTCCAACGATTTTTCTCCACCTACTGTCTTGACCAAATCAAGTCTTAGGAGTTCGTCCACCAATCCACCATAGGCCAAATCAAAAGCCATTACTCCTTGAATCCCCAAACTCACTGCAACGCTCCACTTCTTTGGTTTTACTCCCAAAAGCTGAAATTCCAGAGGAAGATGAAATTTGTGACTGTCTATGTAATCATTGATTCCATTTACATAAGATTGAACAAGTTCGAAATGCTGAGCGTCCAGCTTACTTTCCATTGCAAGTGCAGCCCGGTAAATTCCCAATTTTCTGAGCGCTCGATCAGCGTTCAATTGGCTTTCTCCAAATATCCGAGACAGTTCTCCAGTCATAACGGATCTGTAAAATTCCAGTTGCCAAAGTCTATCTCTTGCGAATTCGTACCCTTGGGCATAAAGGACATCCTTAATGTTGCTGCCTATAATGGTTGGAGTACCACGGGAATCCCGGTACACTTTCACAGGCTCACTGATGGAATCCGACTCTACCACTGAAAAAGTGTCTTCCTGATTATGTACAACCAAGAACACCCAAACAGAAGAAGTAAGCAGGATTCCCATCAAGAAAATTCCTGCGATTTTCAATATTAATTTCCATGGCATAAATAAGTTCTATACAATCCATTTAAGAAGAATGTGAAAATACCCATTTTCAAAGGACATGGCAGATAAAAGTATCCTACTTCAATGGCTTTAAGTCGAGAAGAAAAACATGTGAGTGTGTTCAAAATTACCTATAGGTTTCTAAGCAAGGGGCAGTTCTTTGGTCTATCAACTTTTCAATTTCTCGCCTATTTCAGACGGGCAATATTCTACACGTTTGTTATTGTTTACTTGAGTGAAACCCTCAAACTTACAACTACTGAAGTTACCTTGTTGGCGACAATAGGAATGATAGCCAACACTGTGTCACAAACGACAGTTTGGGGAAGACTGCTTGACAGGTTCCACTATCCTTCAGCGTTCGT
>JALUTL010000129.1:956-2009 GCA_027016475.1 Candidatus Heimdallarchaeota archaeon | reverse complement strand
TGGCAGGGATTGGTCATGTGCTGGTGTTCGTTTGGCATCTGCAGGCCTTGGAATCAGGAAACTTGCGATATGCCGGCTACACAATAATCATTGGGCTTGCGTTAATTGAAGTTCCATGGAGCATGTCCAATGTGGGCTGGTCAGCATTGGTTTCGGATTTGACTGTCGATGATGAAAGGTCGAAGCTTATGGCAATGCTTTCCTTCATAGGAGGGATTGGAGGTATATTCGGTGCACTTTCCGGCGGATTTCTGTTCTTAGACGGTGAGGGGTTCATAAATGGGATTCTCTTCTATATCCCTGCCGCAGTGATGATTGCTTCAGGACTTCTGGTAATGCTTACCATCAAACAGCATGAACTGGAAACAGTGTTCAAAAATACAGTAGATCTAAATCACGTAAACACGGAAAATTTCAAGGACATCCCAAACAGGAAATGGATACTGGCCTTTCTGGTCGCACTGGTCTTTATTAACTTTGGACGGAATTCAGTCATTCTCATTACCCAGCTCTATTTGGCAGAAGATTCAGGATACAATGTAGGAGGGGAGGGGCTTGCCCTTTTCAGAAATGTAGCGTCAATTGCAGTAATGCTCTGGAGCCTGCTGATCAACATGAACAGCCTGAAGGGAAGGGACAATGAACTTTTCATAGTTGGAACCATATGCGTTCCTCTTGCCTATGTTTGGCTAATGTTTTCCCCAACCTTCGAACTGTCCCTCATAAGCGCCTTTCTTATCGGGTCATCTCAAATTATTATCGAAGTTTCAAGCTACGCGTTAATATCCAAAATGATCCCTCCAAATTGGAGAGGACGACTCTTTTCACTCTATAACGCGACTTTCATGCTTTCATTTGGCATAGCGGGCACACTAATTACAGGCCCATTGAGCGACATTTTGATTACGCAAGGTTATTCTAACCTTTTTGCTTATAGGATGGCCTTTATTGCAGCCATGATGATCGTGCTTGTCGGGTTTGTCATCTTCATCCCCATATATCGATTCTTCAAAACGGAAACTTTGGAATCAAATCAAGATTGACTTCTTTCAA
>JALUTL010000129.1:0-946 GCA_027016475.1 Candidatus Heimdallarchaeota archaeon | reverse complement strand
CTTCTCAGCCGTCCTGAAGAGGATGTTAGTTGAGTAGCCATTGAACAGGCAGAATTGTTGGAAATTGGCTAACTTCAATCCAAAAACCTTCAAAACTCTTGATCAAATCCTCATTTATGAACTACGTCCTTACCATAGATCAAGGTACCTCCAGCACGCGCTCACTTGTCTTGGATGAGAATGCTTCAATTGTAGGTGTATCACAGAAGGAACATCGACAAATATATCCTAAAGCGGCATGGGTTGAGCATGATCCTCTGGAAATCAAGACAAATGTCCTTGCAACCATGAATGAAGCTGTCAAAAATGCAAAGCTCTCTTGGAATGACATCTCATGCATTGGAATAACTAACCAAAGAGAAACAGTTGTCGCTTGGGACAAATCCAGTGGGATGCCTCAGGGCAATGCAATAGTATGGCAATGCAGAAGAACCGCTGAAATGGTAAATCAACTTGTCGATGATGGTCATAAAGAACTCTTCCACAAAAAGACAGGGTTAGTACTTGACGCATATTTTTCGGGAACCAAAATAAAATGGATGCTTGAAAACAACCCCAATCTGAAAGATAATTTGGACAATATTGCTTTTGGTACAATCGATTCTTGGATAATCAGTTTTCTTTCAGGTGAACACAGAACCGATGCATCCAATGCTAGCCGAACCCTTCTGTTCAATCTGAACACAATGCAATGGGACGACGAACTGGCCGAAATTATAGGAGTTTCTCTAAGTAGCCTTCCAGAAGTTCATCCAAACGGTTCCGAACCCTTTGGCATTTTCAACAAGGAAGGAAACGAAATTCCCATTACAGGTGTATTGGGTGACCAACAGGCTGCCCTGGCCGGTCAACTAGGGTTTCAACGAGGAGTAGCTAAGAACACTTACGGCACCGGTTGTTTCCTTCTGGTCCACACCGGAACTTCGCTACCTGTGTCAAGAAACCA
>JALUTL010000128.1:14021-14785 GCA_027016475.1 Candidatus Heimdallarchaeota archaeon | reverse complement strand
TAGCTTCTTCTTCGGTGATGATGTTGTCCGCCAACGCTGCACTCTTTAGAATTTCCCAAACCTTTTTCAACGAATGTCCTTTGCATCCTTGAATTAAAACCTTTATTCAGTAAAAAGGTAGAAACATTTGGAATTACACATACCTTCTGAATGTACACGTCTTTGAATACTCTGAAAGACCACCTATAAAAACTATGTTAACTTTGAAATAAGAAAGCCCAATTGTTCACATATGAGCAAACTCCACATGGCTTCAACTCTCCATGATGAGAATGGGGGACTTGTCTCACACATAGATAAGCATGCACAATCATTTCATAGGTTATTTGAGAGCTTGACAGTCGTACTTACTTCCAACACCCATCCAAAAGTGGAGGCAACCCTTATCAGAAATGGATTCCCTGTCGGAAAGACCAGTGAAGGAAGACCATATCATGAAGGATATAGGTTGGCATTGAATCTTGCCTTGAATCATATGGGGATGGAAGACAAGGTTGCATATTTTGATTTGGATAGATTGCTTCATTGGATCGAAACTTTCCCGGAAGAGTTGCAGGCAACTTTGGAGCTACATAAGAATTATGACCTGATAATTGTAGGACGAACTGAAAGAGCACACAGAACCCATCACACCTCCCTTTATCGTACAGAAACCTTCATCAATTCATTCATTTCGGAATTATTGGAGATCGACCATATTGATGTGGCAGCGACAAATTGGATATTGACAACAGAACTGGCTAAATTGCTACTCAAAACAAAAA
>JALUTL010000128.1:0-14011 GCA_027016475.1 Candidatus Heimdallarchaeota archaeon | reverse complement strand
CCGAAAGGAAGAAATATGTTGAAGTTGAGGGACATGAATTTGAAACGCCAGATCGATATTCAGAGCAGATAAAGAAGACAGGATATGGAGAATGGTTAAGGCAGTTTGACAATATAAACGAATGGAAAAGAAGGTTTGCAATGGTTGAGGACATGCTAATGGAATTTCTTGGACATGGGATATTGCGTCATGAGCTAGATCCTAAATTCAATCAGTGATCACAAAAACCAGCAAGACTGAATTGTGGAAATTGAGAATCAGAAAAGAATTCCACAAAGTTTTGTCAGCAATTTAGAAGGCATCAGTTTCTGAAATACTCATCAAGAACCTGCATGTCTGGAGATGATGCATGGCGTTTTCTTCGATACCGTTTCCAAATGGTAAACGCAACAATAAGAATTAACAAAACAGGCAAGGAAAGGAAAAGAATGGCAAGGAAAAGGGAAAAATCGGGAAACTCCTCCGTATCAAAGTTGAACAAGGCAAGACCATTTATTCCTTCTGCTCCAAGAAATAACTGAACATTTTCAAGAATTGCAATGTCAAAGAGAGTGGCGGAACCAAACTCAGTAGGAGTGGAAAGCGGGAACGACTGACTTGGAAAAGCAAAAAGCTGTCTGCTACCTGCAACCAATATTCCGTCTTCCGGTATTGAAATTATCTTTGTTCCATTGTCGTTTGGAGCGAATATCTGGGGGGATTCCTCTTGCGACAGCGGATGAGCCTCCACGACAGCCCCATTTCCAGACAAGAGGATCATGGTTTCAGTGGCATATATATCCGTGATTGATTTTAGAGAAAGAGGAGACCCCAAAAATTGAGGGTGTGAAAGTTGTGTGCCCTGCATTTGGATTCGACCGAACATGCTTTGGTTTGCAAAATAAATTGCGGCACCGGTAAAATACGTGTCAGATACATTTGTCAAAGGAACAGAACTGACTATTGACAGGACAGGCGAGGAGCGTGAATATTGGGCAAGAATCACATGCGTCCCATTGGTGATGGAAAACAGGTTGCCTTTGGCAGAAATGCCCCATCCAAATAAAGATGAGGTCTGAATTGCAAGTGAATGGGAACCCGTTTGGGACAATTGTATTATGCTCAGTTTCGACGAGTTTGAAACCAATATGGCATTGTCTATTGAAGCAACGGACAGCATTTCTGCTCGCCATGGAATGGTTTGGACGTTCAATTGATCTTGAAGCATTTCATTCGAAATTGAGACGACGGTGGGGTCAACAAGAAAATAAATGATGCTGTCCCATTCTGAGGCCGCAAAGGCGTAGTGGCTGTCTTGCAGATACAACGTTCCAACGTGGCGAAAGTTATTTGAAGGAAGGTCTCTTTCAGCGGCAATTTCCCAATTGTCCGCCGGATTAGGCTGAATGATTACCATCCCGCTGATCCCCATTGAAAGAATCAGACTTTCTCCGAATGAGACAGAACCAGTTATTTGATCTCCAAGGATCCTTGTTTGGACGACTGTGTCAATACCATATGATTCGTCCAAAAGGTAAATGGAACTCAGCGTTACTGCATAGGTTGAATTATTGTGAGATATGAGTTGTGTTATCTGTGGAATGCCTGTGGACACAAGACGTGAGACATTAGTTGACAAATCGTAAGTTGAATGGGTGTTGTTTTGGTAGAGATGAACAGTGTTACCATTTATCAGCATCCTTGCAGTTGGCATGATGGAAACATTCCAGGCCAATGAAAATGAAAAAGAGTCCATATTGATCAAACCCACGCCAGTAGGAGTTGTTGCAACAAAAAATGTTGAATTGAGCGGTTCCATTTCATAAATTTCCATCATGCCATCTAAGTGCAGCGTGGAGAAGTTGCTCAATGAATAAACAATCAAGCCATCTCCATAAATGAACAAGAAGTTATTGTAGACAATCATTTCTCGAAACTGCGAAGGTACTGTTTCCAATGTCCGGATATGTTGAAATTCCGCCAGATCTGTGAATGCAGTAGGTTTAGAAATGATGAGGATTTTTTGTCCAAGCCCATCATGCACTAAGAGATAATTGTCAGTGGTCAAAATCAAAGTAAAGTTGCCAGAAACATTCGGCAAAGCACCAAGATAGACAGGGAACGTAGGAGTTTGCATCCTGTAGGCGATGATATCATATTGGTTGGCAATGAAAAGATTTGTCCCATCTGTTGCAACATCATAGAAATAGGAATAACCATAGCTTATTCGTTTAAATTGATAGGAAAATGCAACTGAAGATGGAATGGCCATAGTAAAAACCAAGAAAATCTGCCATATTGCAAGCAGTCGAATGTGTTTCACAATTCACCCATTAGGGTTGTATCGCAATAAAGGTTGTGACACCCATAACCAACAACCAACTGAAATCGATCGATATTGTGATATATTAACACAACCCTTAATTCGTCTGATTAATTTGGAAATAGGGTGTCAAAAGTACAATCTCCATTGCGCCTTGCCGCCGTGTCCTTTGATTGCAAGCAACCTTTGATAGAGAACCTCTTAGGGAAGGAACGTCAGGACATAGCCTTTTTTGTCAAGACACCAACATCCATTGTCTTAGGCATTGGACAAGCTGTCGCTTATTTTAATGACAAAAAAGAGATGATTAAAGGCCGCATCAAGCAAACATTAGGAAGGATTGTCGAAGGACAAGTTGGAGAAGTTGAAATGGAAAAATGGGGCCATGTAGGTGAATTGAGCCCATTGGTTTTTTCCAAAGCAATTCGTTTGGTGAAGCTTTGCATGGTGTTTCCCTTTCGCCACAAACCAAAGCAGGACAAGCCATGGGACGGAATTCCGCAATCCTTAGTTCTCCTTCCAAAACTTACGTTGATTTGGGAAAACGGAAGATGCACACTGATTTTCATAGGAAAAGATGAAAAAGAGCTTGACAATGCCAGCAGAATGGGGCGAGAGCTATTTGTTTCGATATCCACCCCATCAATTGATCGATCGATTACTTTCAGGAAAAACTTACCGCAAAAAGACAGTTGGACACAAATGGTGACTCAAGCAATTCAGGAAATACAAAGTGGACATTTACACAAAGTGGTTTTGGCAAGATGCAAAGAATACGGTCACACATACCCTCCGTGGAAATTGGCAGCATTCTGCCTATCCCAATTGGAACACATCTATGAGGAAAGTACACTGTACTTTGTTCATGACAATCAGTCAGTCTGTTTTGGGGCCTCACCGGAGATATTGCTTGAAAAAACCGGAGAGGTTCTGAAAACTATGGCCTTGGCAGGAACTGTTCAGAAATCAAAGAGCAGTGCCACCAATCAAAAACTAAAGCAACTACTCATCTCATCGCAGAAAATGGCCATAGAGCATAGGGCAGTCACAGAAGCGATCAGCCAAGCGCTTCGTCCTTTTGTCAAAAAAATGACTCTCTCAGACACTCCTCAAATAATGGAACTGAAAAACATCCAGCACCTGTATACGCCAATCGAAGCAGTGTTGAAAGAGGAAGTTGACAGCTATAGTCCGCTTCTGGCACTCCATCCGACACCTGCCGTAGGAGGAGTTCCAAAAGACGCGGCAACAGACTTCATTTCCAACAATGAACCATTTGATCGGGGGTGGTATACGGGGTTCATAGGATTGGCCGATTTTTTCGGCAATTACCGGTTTTCTGTGATCCTCAGATGTGCCTTGGCAACACAAGATTCGTTGTGGACTTTTGCAGGGGCAGGAATAGTTGAGGGATCAAACAGCGAAGAAGAATGGAAGGAAGCCGAAATGAAGATGAGGGCAATCCTACAATTTTTGGAGGAAGGAAGTGCATGAGCCATAATTATACTCTTGCCCGAACATTTGTCGACCAATTGATGAAGCATGGGGTCAGGTATGCAGTCATATCTCCAGGCTCACGATCCACGCCTTTGACATTGGCCGTGGCTGAACAGAAAGAACAATTGTGGACTGGGATTGTGTATGACGAAAGAAGTGCAGGTTTTGTTGCCTTGGGAATAGCTAAGGCAACACGTAAGCCAACATTGTTGGTTTGCACGTCTGGAACGGCAGTCGCCAACTACTTTCCTGCTATAATAGAAGCCTATCAATCAGAAGTTCCCATAGTGGTTGCCTCTGCGGACAGGCCTTATGAATTGCAGGAAACAGGCTCTAACCAGACAATAGACCAATATCAAATCTTTGGGAGCTACGCAAAATACTTTCACGAGTTCTGTGTACCCGAAGGTGAAGAGTGGAAGCATTTTGGGAAAATAGTCAAGTCAGTGGCTTCAAGAGTCGCCACAGCCGTCCACATGTCAACAAACGCACCTGCAGGGCCAGTACATTTCAATTTTCAGTTTCGAAAACCATTAGAACCAACCAGTGAAGAAATATGGCAAGCAACAACCATGATTGAAAAGTTGGAACCAAAGAATATCAGACAAGGGACTGTTCATCCTTCATCAGATCAAATCGACTCTTTTGTATCCCTTATTTCAAAATCTCAAAAGCCAATGATTGTAGTTGGGCCAAATCTGCCTACAGAAGGCTTTGACAAATTACTTTACATGTTCGCCGACAGCATACATGCACCTGTTCTTTCGGATGTTGGCTCGAATGTCAATGGAATATGGACACATGAAACCTTTCTCCAGTCAAAAATGATAAGAAAGAGCCTGCAACCAGATTTGATCATTCAATTCGGCAAAATGCCTGTTTCAAAATGGCTGGGAGAGTTTCTTGAAGGAACAAATGCGCCGCGAGTATTCGTTTCTTCTTCTGGAAGATGGCAGGATGATTCCCACAACACACATGAGATTTTTGTTGCAGACCCACATGTCTTTGTTGAGATTGCACTATCCCGGATCAAGCGATCCGAAGGAAGCAATCAATGGAAAACACAATGGGAGAAGCTTGAAAATTTTACACGGCAGCAAATCGACCAGTTGATTGAAACAGAGCCTATGGAAGCAACGGCAGTTGCAACCTTTATTAGAGCAGTACCAAAAGGATCAGCTGTCTTTTTGGGCAACAGTTTAAGCCTTCGGCATGCTGCACAATTCAGCGATCTTGGAAGCCTTCGGACATTTGTCAACAGAGGAACAAGCGGGATAGACGGAAACCTTTCCACAGCGCTTGGCATCTCAATTGGTCTGAATGAAAGGGTGTATGCAGTAGTAGGGGATTTAACATTGATTCATGACTTGAATTTCCTCTCATCTGGTTTAGACGGTAAATTGACAATATTGGTCATCAACAATCACGGAGGAAATATTTTTTCGCGACTCCCCATTTTCAACCATCACAATTTTGAAAAATACTTTTACACACCACACAGCCTCCATTTCGAAGCCATTGCCAATTTCTATGGGATGGAATATGAAAAGGCAGACCCCTTCACAATGAAAAAGGAACTGACATATGCAGACGGAAACGTGCTTGTTGAGTTGCAGACGAATGGAATGGAAGATGAAATGCGCCGGAAAAACTTGATTGAAGGGCTTGTCAAAATTATTGAAAATGAATTTGGTGAATGATTAGGCGGTGGCAATTTGCTCAATACGATACTCAGAACCTTCTGGAACTTGAATTGAATTTCTGTATTTTATTGTCCCTTCCACAATGACGTCAGAATCGATCACGACATTGTCACCAACGACATCGCCTTTGACATGGGCATAAGCCAGATTGATAGAATCACCTTCGACACTGCCCCCTACAGAAAAGACACGCGGAGGTCCATGGAACGTTGTGGATGAAACGGCCCGATGGATAACGTTTGTCAGGTATTTGGCCAATTGAGCGAAATTTTGGATTTGATCAGCAGACAGATTTTCTTTGGAAACAGAATGCTTCATGTATTCTTCGCCTATTGACACGGCTTTAGCCCTGATGGAGCCTCCTGTTTCACCACCACCAGCCCGTGATACAAATTGTTGAGCAACAATATCCTCGGCAACTACTATGGGACCCAAAGAGGTGATTGTGCCAGAATGACGGATTTGCTTCCCATAGATTTTTCCAAGAACGGTAAGGGTACCATCTCCCAAAATTTCACCTTTTGCGATCAGTTTTCCTGAGATTTTGCTATCGCTTCCCAACACAAGTTGATTTCCAACCTCAACCTTGCCAGATACCTTAATTCCATTGCTGAAAGTTGCGTTTTCGGCAACATCAACCTTCCCGGATATTGATGCAGAATTTTTGACTTCCAGACTTCCCCCGATGTCTACCTTTCCGTTGACTCTTAGATCCTTCGTTGTCAGGTCAGATTTAACTTTGAGCTTCCCGTTCACAGAGGTCGAACCCTCGACCAATCCTGTCTCCAACGTTTTTGATCCATTGACGGAGATGGTGGAATAGACATGCTCCTTTGGATTGCTTTCAGTTCTTTTTGCCCCTAAAAGGTTGAGGCGTTCCAGATCTTTTGTCAAATGTTCATACTCTTCTTGTGTGATTTCCCCAGATTCCAATTTTGCCCTCAGGGCATCATGAATTGTTTGGTCATCCATAAGTTAGAGAAGGAACGATTTTTAATAAATAAGCTCGAATTCTCCACTTGTATGCTTGAAAGAACGCGGTTGAATATTTCACCCCAGAGTGTAACAAAGGAAGAAAAGTTTTATCTGGGATTCCCCCAACCAATCTGTGGGTCTCATTGATAGATACAGGAACAGAATTTCTGGCAAAGAGGAAATTGTGTCCGATGACGATTTTCAATTCAAGATCAAGTTATGGTTTCCGTTTTCAGTGGCAGTCGGGTTGGCCATTGGTGCAGCAATGTCATTGTTCCTAGTGTTTACAGTGGCAGTGGCAACGGTTTTGCAGGGACTGCCATTTGTGCTTGCAACAGGACTCGGAGGAACGATTGTAATTCTTTTGGCCTATTATGGGATTGAAGACCCACAAAAAAACGGGATCTCCTATGTCATCCTCAGCAAGCATCAGGAAAAAGAAATTGAAGGTACAATGGGGGGAAAGAAGTTTCTGTCTTCAGGAATTGCCCTTGGATCCGGTCTGCCTATGGGAAGGGAAGGTCCTGCCCTGATTATCGGGAGTGCCATTGCAAACTATTTTGCGAAACTCTTCAAGTTACCAAAACAGGCGATTTCCCGAACCATCACCATCGGGAGTGCAGCCTCCACTGGAGCTCTGTTCCAAGCCCCTTTGGGATCTGCAATCTTTGCGGCAGAAGTCCCGTACAAGGAGGATTCTGATGAACCAATGATGATGGCAGCATTTCTTGCCTCAATCACTGCAGCAGTTTTTGCGCAGGTGATTATCTCACTGATTAATCAATTCGTGTTTCCAATATCCCTTCTTTCGTTTCAAGTGTCTGAAGACCCATTATTGGAGGTGACAGTTACAACAAGCATTCTTGCGTTTGTTTTTGGGATTGGTGTCGGCTTAGTTGGACGAGGATTCATATGGATTTTCTACAAATACACAGATCATGTTCTAGAGAAGCAGACACTTCTACGAAGATTGTGGATCGGATTGGCCATAACCTTGACAATTCTCGTCCTGCAGGAGCTGTTGTTTGAAATTAGGGGAGTTCATCACTCATTTTCCAAGCTCATGTCCGATCTGATTGAACAGGCAGATACTTCTCTGCTTCCATTTCTTTTCGGTTTCCTCCTTATCCAGATTTTTGCAACAACTGCAATCGTGGGGGCTGGATTTCCCGGAGGAATTTTTGCACCATCCCTCATTGTTGGGGGAGTGTGTGGCATCATTTTTTCGTTGGCTCTTGGAAGTGCAGACATATCTGCAATTGCGGCATGGGCAATTGTGGGAATGAGTGCATCGCACGCCGCAACCACAAAGACACCGATTGCATCAGTGTTGCTGATTCTTGAGATAACTGGCTTGCCAAAGCTGATCATCCCAATTGTTCTTGCTAATTTGGCAGCCTATATCGTTTCAGGAGGCCATTCATTGTATCGTGGCCAGTTGGCCAGCAGGGATGCAAAAATATTGGCTGAATTGGCAAACTTTGAGCCTACTGAAATGTTTACAATTGAACAGGTTATGACACCACGATCCAAAGTTGTCTATGTTACTCCAGAAATGGTAATCAAGAACATCAAGCAAATGCTGATTGAATCCGGCAAAAGAGATTTTCCAGTGGTTGAAGACAATAAAGTAGTTGGTATGCTTCATTTGGAGGAACTGGACACAGTCAATCCCGACGACACAGTTTCCAAGCACATTGACAGAACCGGAGTGACATTAGATCCTTCAATGGACGGAAAGACAGCATTGTTTGAAATGATCAATGTCGATGTTGAACGGGCCGCTGTTGTTAACGATGAGCAGGAACTGCTAGGAATAGTAAGCCTCGGAGATATCCTGCAGGGTCGTCAAAAGCTGGAAGAAAAAAGATCATAGGCTACCAAGTTCAGGAAGTGCTTCAGCTCTGGATTTTGACAAATAAACACCTAGATTCTTCTGAATCAACGTATCCCTGACTTCAGGACTTTTCTTCGGAAAGTCTTTCATGTAGTGTGAACCACGGCTTTCTTTGCGTTCCAAAGCACTGAGAACTATAAGCTCTGCTGTATCCAATAGGTTTCTCAGTTCCAGCAACGGCATTGTGACCTTGTAGTTCCAATAGTATTCATTGATCTCTTCCCGAATCAGCTCCAGACGTTTGTAGGCGCGGATCAATCGCTTTGTTGACCGTTCAATCCCCACATAGTTCCACATGGCACGACGTATTTCATCCCATGCATGGGTCACAATGACACCTTCATCACTTTCTACAGCATCTCCGGGTATCCAATGAGGGAAACTGTATGAATCGATACCGCGATCCAACATGCCAATGATTGCTTGTGCTGCCTTCTTCCCCATTACAGCACCCTCAAGCAACGAGTTGCTTGCCAATCTGTTGGCCCCATGAAGTCCAGTGTTGCTGGCCTCTCCAATTGCAAAAAGTCCTTTGACATCAGTTTGTCCATTAAGATCCGTGGCGATACCACCAATAGTGTAATGGGCCGCGGGCACTACAGGTACTGGCTCCTTGGTCATGTCAATTCCATACCTTTGAAGTGTTGAATAAACAAGCGGGAATCTATCAACAATGAATTCTGCATCCTTGAAAGAAATGTCGAGAAGCACAAAATCATCCCCAGTACGCTTAAGTTCTGCATCAATCGCCAGCGCAATTTTATCTCGCGGGGCCAGTTCACCCATGGTATGGTATCGTTGCATAAATCTGTCGCCAGAAACGGTCTTGAGTATAGCACCTTCTCCTCTCAAGGCTTCCGTTATAAGAAATGATTTGGCATAGGGATGATAAAGACAGGTTGGGTGGAACTGGACAAATTCCATGTTGCGAATGGTTGTACCTGCTCGATAGGCCATTGCAATGCCGTCCCCTGAGGCCACATCAGGATTGCTGGTGTACAGGAACACCTTGCCTGCCCCACCAGTAGCTAGGACAGTCACTTTGGATTGAAAATTGTACACTTCCCCGGTCTTGTTGTTGAACACATAGGCCCCTGCAACTTTACCCTCTATGATCACAAGATCAATTGCCGTGTGATGCTCATAGATATCAACGGAATCTAAGCGCTTGAGTTGCTGTACCAAAGCGGATTCTATTGCCATACCAGTATAGTCTCGGACGTGGGCTATCCGTCTATGGTGGTGTCCCCCCTCTCGTCCCAAATCCAAACTGCCATTTTCGGCATCAAATTCTACACCCCATTCCTGCAATTGCCTGATGATTGCAGGCCCCATCCGCACTATCTCCTCCACAACTTCCGGAATACAAAGTCCATCGCCTGCCACCAATGTATCCGTCAGATGTTTATGAAAGTCATCTTCCGGGTCTAGAACTGCGGCAATGCCTCCTTGGGCATACTTGGTGTTGCATTCATCAATTTCCCGTTTTGTTACAATATTGACCGTGTATTTGGAATTCATGGCCAAGTTCAATGTAAAGGTCAGAGCTGAGATTCCAGACCCGATGACAAGCACATCAGATTCCACTACATGATTGGAGGGGGTGGACATCGGTTTCCAGATTTTTTTAAGGAAGAAAAGGATTGCCTTACACCTATTGGCAAATGGCCATCTGCGTCATTGATCTTTATTTTTATATGGCCAGAAAGCCATTCGGTCGTAATGATAGTGAGGGATCTGCCAGTTGGCAGGATCAACCTTGACACCGGAGCATTTCAAGTACTCAATGAAGTGGAGTTTGCGTGCAAAAGCAGTGGAGACTGCTGCCGAATGAATGAAATTCCAGTTACAGAAGGAGAAATAGAAGCCATTCAGGAACATGGATGGGAGTTGGACCAGTTTTTGGTGTCATTGTCACCTGTTGTAATTCCAGGAAAGACAGATGGCGCAAGGATCAAATCCTATATTTTGAAGAAGAAGCCATTTTCGAGGGAATGTGTGTTTCTCGATGAACACAATCGTTGCAAAATACATGAATACAAACCTTTTGCTTGCAGAATGTATCCATTCAGCTATGAGGTGATAGACAAGAACCAGATCGAGATTCGGGTTCATGTTCAAAGTGTCTGCCGCAATGTACAAGCCGGAATGACCAAAAATGGAAACAGCATGCAGATAATGAAAGGTATTTTTTCATTGCTCAAAGACAAGTTTTTATCGGAGTAACATCCTGTTGAAATATGTATTTTGGTGCCCATTTTTCCATTCAGGGAGGCCTGCATAGGTCAGCAGAACGAGCCAAAGAGATAGGGTGCACAACATTCCAAATTTTCACTCGGTCTTCAAGGTCTTGGAAAAGCAAACCGCTAGATCCACAGGATGCAGTTGCATTCAAAGAAAAATCGTCGGAACTCGGTTTTTCCAAACTTGTGGTTCATCTGCCATACCTTCCTAACTTCGCCACATCAGACAAGGCCATCGCCGAAAAGTCAAGGGGATCATTGATGGATGAAGTTCAACGATGCGACATGCTTGGAATTTCCGACTTGGTCATCCATATTGGCTCGCACAAGGGGGAAGGACTTGATGCAGGCATTCGAAATGTGGTAGAACATTTGGATAGGATTGTGGACATAAATCCTAAAGTCAAGGTCTGCCTTGAAACCTCTGCCGGCACAAAGAACAGTGTGGGAAGTAAATTTGAGGAAATAGGAACCATACTTTCAAAGGTTTCGGATGCTAAAGTGTTTGGTGTGTGCTTTGACACGGCCCACGTGTTTGCGGCAGGATATGACATCAGGACTCCAGAAACAGTAGAGACCACAATGGAGACATTTGACTCGGCAATTGGGTTCAACATGCTCCGAGTGATCCACTGCAATGACAGCAAAACAGAATATGGAGGAAATGCAGACCGGCATGAGCACATTGGCAAAGGGCATATTGGCACTGAAGGGTTCAAGGCATTTTTCAGCAACAAAAGAATTCAGTCATTGGATGTGCCAGTCATTTTGGAAACACCCGAAAACGAAGAAGGGAATCATGAAACAAACTTCAAGGCGTTGAAGAGTATTGTCGGATTTTAATGCCTTCCATAAAGCCAGTTAAGAAAGGCATTCTTTATCAAACACAATTCTAGGACATATCTTGATGCAGATCGTGGATGAGCGACCTCTGTTGCGAGCCGCTTTGGAAACCATAGAGTTGGGCGACAAGTATGAAATGATTGTAAACAGGGAAAAGACAATATTCAGCCCGTTTTATGAACTCAATTCCTTGGATCTAAGTGGAATGCAGATCAAGGCCATTCCGTCCGAATTTTTTTCTCAGTTCAAAAACCTGTTTGCCATTGATTTGAGCCAAAACCATCTTCTCAGTCTGGATGATACTTTGTTTCACAGAAACAGAAAGCTAAGGGAGATCTACCTTAGCGGAAACAATCTTCAAAGCCTCCCCGAAAAGATATTTCGAAATGCACTCCACCTCCAAATACTGGATTTGGGTGAAAACTGCATCGAAAAATTGCCACCAGGCCTTTTCCAGCGATTGAGAAACCTCAGAAAGCTTGTACTGAAGGACAACAGGCTCAAATCATTGCCCGATAGCTTCAAAGAGATGAAAAACCTAGGATACCTTGATCTGAGCGGAAACAATTTCCCTGAGCCCCTTAATCGTGTGCTCATTGACGAAAGCAGTGTGCAGGACTTTCTTGGGAGGAATATGGAAGCATTGATTGGGGAATAGAATTAAGCTGACTGAACTATACGAGATTTTCCTTGTCCATGGAACTTTCAAGGATATATTTGCGGCTTCAGCTCAATTCTTCTCCTTTTTGAATGTACATCTATCAATCTCTTGAGATCCAAATCTGTGTCTGGAATTCCATGCATGATGACCTGCAATTCTTCCAGACTAAATGGATTGCCAGATGGGTCTCGCATCGCATCCTTGTTCAAATTGCCTGCTGTGGCTTTGTAGTCAAGAAAGTCATTCGAAACGGTCATGGCAAAAACCATGAACCATCCAGTCTGAACCATAAACAACGTAATAATCAGGCCACTGGAAAAATTTGAGAAAATGAGCAGCAGTGGATGGATTATGATTGGTGCAGACGGCAAACTGACAGCAAGAATCCTAACGCCCCTTGGAAATTCAAAAAACAACCCCTCTTTTTTCAGTTGTTGGTGGATATTGGACATTTCCTCAAGGAACTTGGGATCAAAATATATATGATAAAGCTTGTAGGGTTGGTTTTCTTTGAATGCCTTCAAAAAAAATGTTTCATAGGGGCTCAACTGTTCCAAATCTTTCCTGTGCCTTATTTTCCCTCCTTCAAATGCAATCGCCCCCTTTTTGTACAAAGAAAACAGAACGCATGACACAAATCTTTTTTTGCCTCCATACAGATATCCCCAAACCTCAAACTCATGTGGGGGAATTTTTTGTGCTTTTTTGGTCATAGCAATCCCCTTGGTCAATGCAACAAGCAGAAAGGGAGTCAAGGAGGAAAATAGAGCAACCAACAGCAGGATCATCATGTTTATGCACCTCTAGCCTGCAACCATTTAAAAGGTTTCCCACGGCATGCTTGCTATGCCATCTGGATCTTTCAAATCCGAATTCAAACCAAGGATAAACCACAAAGCGTCCATAAGCCCTGCAAATATTATTGCACCTTTGGCAATCCAATATGCAACAGTGCTGGCAGCAGCCAATTCTGCACCTGCTGCCAAAGCTGCCCAAAATGAAAGTTTTAGGGCAGCAGATGCAATGAGAGCAACAAAAATTGGAAGAAAACCCCAAAGTGAACCAACAAAAGCACCCAAGCTTACTCCATTTGTAATTAAACCCACGAGATTAGCAATAGGATCCACCAACGCTAAAATAAAACTGGCAACTGTAGCTTTAATCGCATCTTTAAAGAGGCCATAAGTGCTAATTCCCAAACTTGCGACAAGAAGAACAAAATTTAGTACATCCCAAAATGGTTCATCTCCTTTGAAGTTGGGATATGACCCTATCAGCAACAATGGATTTGCAATATTCATAATCAGATACTGCAGGCGTGTCAGCAATTTATTCGCTACTACTGCAATTTGTTGAGAGTTTTTTAAAAGATTGAGTGAAATTATGTTTGACCCAAGAATTGCATCCACTTCCTCTCTAAAGGAAAAAACAGTTTTTGTATTTCTAGTTAACAATTCCGTGATCTTTGAAGATTCACAGCCCAGCATGTAATGGCTGTTTGACTTGGAATGTCGGATTATGGTTGCCAGCACATCCCATGAAACTGTCATTCCATTGTATTGGATACCTTGGTCAGAGCTGTGTCCCACATAGATGATAGGCCCTGTGAAGGACACAATCCTGTCGTATGCAGAAAAGTCCACGACACGAGCGCGAGGGAAGTTCGACTTCAGTTCCGCAATGGCGGCCATCTCTTCCACGGAGTCTCCGAACTGCACCACAAGGGGTGAGACGACAGTGTTCGAAACGCCGAAGGTATCTGAGAACACGGGGGCAACCCCGGATATCACCAAAATACCTATGAAGAACAAACTGGTAATATGCTTTGTTGAAAGCATGAGTTGTGGGGAAAAAAATAAAAAAAAAAACTTTTCGGGTGTAACGGGAAAA
>JALUTL010000127.1 GCA_027016475.1 Candidatus Heimdallarchaeota archaeon | reverse complement strand
TATTAAGGCAATGGCTAAGCTAATAAAGGCGTAAATTGAAAATGATTTGTGGAGAAAAATCAAAAGAAAAAAACTAGAGCAAAATCACTTGTCGAAAGCATACTTTCCGGGTTCTCAAAGGCAACATATCGTATCAAGACATCCATTGTTCGAAGCCACAAAAATGGACTTCTTCCACTAATCGGGTTTGGTATTGTTTTAGCCCTCAACACTTTATTTTACCAATGGCCAGACGGAGACACCATCTACATCATCATTGAATATGCACTCTTTGTGCTGGTTGTGCTGTCACAGTACTGGAACCCAAAAAAAAATCGCGTTGCCCTATTTTTAGGAACTGTATTGTTGACTTGCGCTATTTCATTGGATATGATATTCTATATACTTATTGTCTTAAATGAAGGGTGGACTGACATCATCGGTTCAGCTATTTTTGTGATAGACTTCGTCAGCCTTGCATCTCTTGTCTATTGGCTGTTCATTTATAGGCTTTAGACCAGTTCAGATCGAATCCTGACTATGTTTATGTGAGGAACAAAGTTTATACGATTCTTTGCTACGCGGCTCATTTCCTCGAAGGTTACACCAATATTGTCAATTGCCAAGATTTTACAATCAGAGACCTTTTCAACATTGTTTCCCTCCCTAATGAAAATGGTATACTCATTTTTTCGTCCAGTTAGAATTTTGAGGTGTTCTTCTCCATTCATACGGTATCATTGGGCATTATAGTTAAAAATAGTTTTGCATTCCAAGGATACAGTTGAAACGTTAGAGTGATGGTGGTGAAACAGATCGATTGAGAACAACGAAGGTCGTTGTCTGCTTTACCCCACTAATTTTCCTTATCTCCTCTATTGCGTTTTTTAGATGAATATCTTTCTGCATATGTAAAACCACAAAGAGATCTATGTCACCTGTTGTTTCGTAAATCGTTTCCACACCGTTCGGAATTTTTTCAAGTATTTTCTTGCGTATCATGGTAGGCCCTACATTTCCCCCTATGTTAACACCCACAATAGCTCTAATCCCAGACACCCGTTCAGACAACTGAATTGTAAACCGTTCAATAATTCCCTTCTCCATGAGCCGTTTGATTCGTTTTCTTACTGCACCTTCAGTTATATCCAGCTGTCGTGCGATATCAGTATTCTTTTCTCTGGAATTCTTCAGAAGAATTTGAATGATTTTTTGGTCAATAGAGTCCAATTGTTCTTTCATGGTTTTTTCAAATCCGTAAATCGTACAAGTATTATAAAAAGATTTGTGCTCGACAATGGGGTTTTACACTACAGGTTAAAGGATAATGGAAAATCATGAGCTACTTTTGATTCATCAAGATCTCGTTGAGTAACACGATTAAGTTGACAATCTCAACAGAAGTTTTATCATCAACAAAGGCCAGCCCCAATCGTGGCAATTTCCTCAAAAAAACCCTACTTTGTATTGGCTTTGGGGGTTTGTGCGGTCACGTCCTCCTCATTCATTGTTCTCAGTGCTGTTGATGATGAAGGCGCCAGAATTGACAGGGTTGCA
>JALUTL010000126.1 GCA_027016475.1 Candidatus Heimdallarchaeota archaeon | reverse complement strand
GGAAAATCACTGAACACTGAAATATCAAATTGAATGTCGATCTTGTCTTCACCAAGTGCAAAATAGTGATGCAAGTCCCAGAGTGTCCGAAATTGAGGGAAATTGGTTGTCAATACATCGTAGAGGTATGTTATTTCATGGGAGTGCGGTTCGCTATCTCTTCTCCCGAGCCTTGGAGGAACAATTTTGCTCTCCTCCAACAGCAGCTTCTCTTCTTCAATTTTTGCATTTTCATGTCGTGTGCTTTTGAAAGGAACAGAATCGGAAATTGTCACTCTACAAAAGTTTGGATGATGGTCTAAAAAATCTTTGTGTTTCCGAGAATCCTTGAACTCGTTATAGGAATGAAACCAAACAAGTTATTGCTCTGGATAATCGCTGATCCGAGGATTTCTTTTTCGCAACCATTTTTGAATTGGTTCTATGGATAACAAAATTCCGATTACTGCAAGCTGAACTCCATAAAATGCCCATGGGAACCAAGATTTTCCTTGCAGGTTCCAATAGTCCATAACCTTGTCAGAAAGGGTAATTTTCCAGACATACATTAGATTATCTCTGTTTTTCGGTAAGGCGAAAATGTGGGCAACTCGTCCATCTTCAATGAAGAAACGCGGCTCCATAATGATCGTTTCATTCTCACCAAAATTTTGCGGATCAGAGAAGGTGATGTTGAAAGATGATGCAATCCTGTTCTTCTTGTCAGAGTAAATGCCAACAGTTACCTCAAATGTTCCTGTCTGTTGTTGGAATAATATTGAAAGAGGATCCCAGGCGAACAACAAGGATTTTGATCCCCAGATATGCAGACCATGCACAAAATATGTGATTGACTTGAAATTTTGGGGCAATGGGTAAAGCCATGAATCAGAGACACTCAGGTTGTAAAGTGAGGTTGCGCGTCTTCTTAAATTGCTGGAAATAGTGAGAGAAATGTTTTCTTCGATATAGAAGGTACTCTGATAGTTCGTACGAAAATGGTCAACAAACACCACTGTTGCATTCCATTGGTTGACAACCTGATTTCCATCGATTCTGTAGAGATTGAAATAATTGTCCTCATCACCGATTCCGAGCAAAACTTGATCATCTTCCTTCAGAAAATCAATATTGAAGCCTTGTGAGAAACGATTGTGTGCACTAGAAAAAATTGTTGAAATTTCTCCATTCTGCGTCATTTGGAACACTTCGATCTGGGAGGGTGCAATGCTGCCCGAAAGAACCAAAGCGACAAAATATTTATCACCAATGCTTGCTGCGCCACATCCCGTAACGGAAAATTCCTGCCAAAATTGATTTTCGTCAAACATCCGTTGGTATTGCTCTTCCATTCTCTCCTTGAACATTGAATAAACGTCGATTGAAATCTTCTCAGAAGTGTCCAGATTGTAGAGTATAAGGTTGGAGTACATGTTTGGGAATGGGAAGTTGTTATCTCCTGAACAGACCAGTATTGTATTTCCTGCCTTGGACAAAATTAATGGATTTACAAGTCCTGTGTCTAAGGTTGAAACAGGTTTAAACGACTTGTCATATAAGGTGATATCAAATCTTCCTTTGTTTGTCTTCTGACTTGCATAGAACCCATCTCCATTTGTATTTGATACTGCGGAAGAGATATAATTCGGCAAAAATGTTGAACCACTTACCTGGATGTCATTGAATGAGACATTCTGATCCAAATTGTTCATATATATAATATTGGCAATGTTCACAGTCAAGAGTCCTACAACAACGATTCCAACAATGATCTTTTTCATAATAATGTAGAATAAGTTAAAAATTTAAGTTAAATGGTTGATAATTCAAAAAACAAATTATTTTACATGAATAATCTTGGAACTAGCCAGACTATGACTGCCACACAAAACTCGGAAATGCTATCCAGAATTCCAAAGAAAAAGGCATATTTTGGGTGTACCAGCCCAATAAATTCGTTTGGTGCTTCAAATTTGGTTCGCAAGTGAGGAATATGGGCACTTGTATCGATTACCACAGGTGCATCTGAAAAGTACATCCAAATCATGCCCAAAATACCCAACCCAATGGCAATCCAACTCCAAAAGAACAATGCCCTGAATACTGCCAGAGAAACTGATTCAGCGGTGATTTCCACATGATAACGAAATTTTAGCCTTTCAAATCCCAAGAATAGGCCTTCAACCATTATCCAAAATAAGGGAAACCATAGAAAAACATAGCGGACATCTAAAGTCCTTTTTTGAAATTGAACCCATAGGTGCTTTCAATGGGATAGATATAGTCATAACGGAATATCAGGTCTGGATTGGTAGGATCCACAACCGTAAGTAGGAAAACATAGAAATTAAACTTTTGTTTGGTGCAATTTGGTCGTGTATGTTTTACAGACTTCATCAGTGCACTTTCCCATAGTGAAAATTAAAAAAAAAAAGTCAGTTATCAAATCATGGATGATTTGAGGTATGAGCATCGGAAATCAATGCACTTTGTTTCATTCAGTACAACTAAAATTGTTTTGGGTATTGGTATCTTCATTCTTGGTGGAGAATTTTTCACTTTGTTTGAATTGTTGACGATCAGTTTCCTCCCTCTAAGTTTGCCACTATAGAGAGAAAACGAAGACATCCACGATAGCCATGTCGATTTTTTCAGACCAGAATTTTCACCAGATTGGTGCCTTGGTTCGCCATGATTTCGTTTGCACTTACATTTGTGGTTCCTGACCCAATTCATTTTGATTTGTTATATGGGAGGTTTTGGATCGATTTTCCTTTGGACACGACTTCGAGATTGATTAGGTCTAGTTTGGTTGTACCGCTGGTTTTATTGCATTATATAGTTGATCGGAGGTTGACTCAAACCTACACTCAACTTTCAGTTAACTTGACAGACGGAAATCTTGCAATAGAAATGACAAATCCGTTGTTCAAAAAGCAATTTTCTTTCAAAGTAAGCGATATAGAGGAAATCGGTTTGAAAAAAGTTATCAAAGGAAACACACTGGCTGTAGAGTTAAAAGAAAGTTCAGGTAAGACATACTCGGTTCCTGTGGGTTTGCTTATACTGCCACATTCTCTTGGAGATGTTCTTGTTTTGTTTAAGCTGTTGAGTGAAAAACAACCCTTTCTACGATTCAATTCATCTATCCACAGGAAACACCTTAATTTAGGATCGTCTTCACTGGGATCATTGTCATTATCGGCTAGGCTTCTTAAATTGATGATGAAGGTGGGAGATTTGTCATTTGATGAACCGGTAATTGTTGAACAAGTCCAGCAAGTTCTTGATGAAAAGCAAGGAAAACAAGACAGAGGTATTCGTCTTTGGAATCCATTTCTTAATCAAATGGTGATTCCATTTGGCACAATGATAATCTTGGTTTGGTTCTTACAAGTTGAAACAGATACATTTATTACTAGGTTACTCATAGCTAACGTTCTCTTTTTCATCCCCAATATGATCGATTTCGTATGGAACGTTCCTTTTTTTTGGTATTTGGAAGCTTCAAGCCAACTGTCCAGCTGAGTGAGGGTTACATAAGAGTTTTTGGAGAACGATTTGGAAAATTTTATACGCTATTTGAACTCCCTGCAGCTTTGATTTCAGAAATTAATTCATCGCAGGGCAAAGTATTTCTCCAAACTCCTCTGTTCAGCTTTACTCTTTCAAATTACAGACTTTCCTCGTAATTTTTTCACCATTTTTTCAATCTTCTAGACCTTTCACAGTGAAATCCATCAACATTAAAAAACATCTTAAGGCAACAACCTCACATCGGAAATTTTTAGCTCGCTTAGTAAGAGTTATAGTGAAGGTTTTTGCTTTTCTGTAACTAAAACACCACACTTAGACGGAAGGCACTTACTAACGAAAGAAATGTCGCAATATTATTTGCCGGGTTTCCAGATTTTAAACTAAAAATGGGTTCCAGTTAGTTGACAAAAACATAGCTATCAGTAGATGCGCTTGAACAAATCAAAACACAGTTAAGAAGAAATTAAAGGATTGTTCACCAAGTGAAAAGAAACAATGTTCAAACAAATTTTGGTTTACCTGTTTTTGATCTCAGTAATTGTTGGAATTTGGTACTTTGGTTCAACCTTTAATCAAACAGCGTTTCTTGTTACAGTCCCTCTGTTGCAATATTGGAATTGCAATAATTTGGGATATGACAACCATTTTTCCTGAAACTATTTTTTACGGATTGGTCATCCTTATGATTAAAATACACCAAGATTGATTGTTGATATATGGATTATTCTTTAGCAAAAAACAGATCATATCAGAAATTCCAATAGATATGATTGTTTTCGTAGTTATGCAAAATTCTAAGGTAATCTTAGAAACTCATCTATTTAGTTTCTCTCTTGGACAGTTTCAAATTGCAGAATTAGGAGAGTTTATTTTTATGAAAAGAGATGGGAATACTCTTTTGGACGAACTATACTAGATCACCTCTCCAATGCACTTTTCGTTTAAATAAAACAGTCGGTATAAGATTAAAGGTAGTTGTGTACATGATAAAGAGCGAATTAAATGGATATAAAAATGAAAAATACCATCCCGAAGGATGCATTTCCAAAGAATGGATCATTATAAGAAAATTTGTAGTAAAATAAATCACTAAAGCCGCCCAAAAGTAACCAATAAGGGACAAAACAATAGGCGAAACAAGAAGAAGGTTGGCCATGAGCATTCCAAACATAAATGAGTGATCTTGGAGCTGTCCTTTCATGTGTTTATCAACGCCTGATTTAAAATCCGAGAAACTTGTGTAGAGAGGGGTTGTATAAATAGAATTGTTCCAAAGAATTTTTGTTTGATACCCTTTTCTCCTAAAAAGTGTTGCTAGAGTAACATCATCCAGTATACAATTTCGGATTGATGTATATCCACCGATTTTCATGAATGCTGATTTGTTGAATGCAACACAAGCGCCAAAAGCGACTCCAGGCGGTGATGAGCTCTTTTTTGTACGTTTTTCATCAGTAAAAATGAGCATGACCATGAACAGAAAAAGTGATCCAAAGACACGATTAAACCAGCTAAATGGTCGCAACTTAAAGTTGAAGGAAACCATTTCCACATCTTCTACAGAATCTACAATCCTTCTCAAAGCATTTCTTGAAAGATGTGTATCAGCATCGATAACCACAACAATTTCACCAGTACTCTTTTCCACACCATATTGTACAGCATTATGTTTTCCTAGCCAACCTGCTGGTTTTTCTGTTATATGATACAATTTGAGTTTATCTGAAGCGAATTGCTCAACTATTTGACCAGTTGAATCCCAAGATCGATCATTAACAACAATAATTTCATAATCAGGATACAGTTGGTTTAAGCAA
>JALUTL010000125.1 GCA_027016475.1 Candidatus Heimdallarchaeota archaeon | reverse complement strand
GCCATATACTTTGACTTGTTCGCTCAGAGCGACTATGATACAGTCATCAAACATTGGAACGAGCAGAATGCCAAATCTCCCGATTTGGTCGTAGCGTATGCCATGACCCTTAGACAGACTGGTCGTTATGGTGAAGCAATCGCCCATTGCAAAAAGTACCTCTCAATATTGGATGGATTGCCAAACGCATGGTTGGCCTTGGAATTGGCCAGTAACTTTCTTTCCTTGGGCAATTACGAGAAAACAAATCAAATGAGCAATACATTGGAGACATTGGTGCAATCATTACCTGAAGAGAGTAGGGGGGCATTTGAGAGTGCCCTCTATAATCTTCGAGGTGTCCAAGATTTGTCCAACGGTGATCTTTCTTCAGCTCTCGTGCATTTTTTCAATGCTTTGGGCTTGGCAGAAGATAAAACCCGATTTGGAGCAATGCGGAAAGGGCTTATTTTAGGCAATATCGGGTATACCTATTTTGTCCAAGGCTATTTTGAAAGTTCCTTGGAATTCAACCTGAAGGCAGAAACCTATCTTCGTGCCATAAGGAATGATGGCTATCTTGGCAATGTCCTCAACAATATTGGCTCTCTTTATATCCTTCTTGGACAATTTGAAAATGCAGAAACTTACCTTATGGAATCCTATCACATTTGGCAAAAAACAAATGATTCAAGAACCCTCTCCGACGCGTTGTTTGATTTGATTCGACTTTATCTTGATTCAGGACAAATCGAGAAGGCTAAATACTTCAATGAAAAACTGCAGGGGTTGAAAAATCCTGAAGGATTACCAATGGTGCCCCATAGACAGAAATTGGCTCATGCCATGGTAATGAGTTCCGAAAGACGATTGGCCACCAAACTCTCTGCTATGCCAATTTTGGAAGAAATCATAGATGACGAGTCAGTCGAATTTTGGCATAGATATTTGGCAATGAATTACCTGTGTGAGCTTCTGCTAATAGAATTCAAAGCGACTGAAGATCAAGAGGTTCTTAATATCTTGACAGGACTGATCAAAAGAATGGTGCAGTTTAGTGAAGAAAAATACATGGTTGTTGCGTACATCAACTCATTGATTCTGCGATCCAAGGTAAACATGTTGAAAAATGACTTCAAAAATGCAATACGGGACTTGGACTATGCATTGGAACTCAGTCAAGAAAAAGGAATGCATTTTCAGGTCGAAAGGATCAGCACTACGAAGGGTATGGTTGTAGATCACATCAAAAAGTGGAACTCTGCAATGGATCAAAACAGGGATTATGCCATGAGGATCAAGCAAACTGAAATTCTCAATTATGTGAGGGACATGAAAAGGATCATGAGCTAAGTGACGAAAAGTTCAAAAAAAGATAAATGTATAGAAAAACATGAAATATCGGATTGTTGCTCTTGTTTTATTAATCCTACTTGCAGGTCACACATGGGGTGGAGATGCATTGATCAGACAATCATCGCAAAAAGGTTGGCTGGCATCGGATCTTCCTCAAAATCTCCCACAGCTCAACAAAAAATTGAACTACTCCATTGACATCTGGATTATGATGGAAGCTCAATTCAATGAAGAATTGTTTCTTTCACAGCTTCCCAAATGGTATGCCCCAATCGAGAGGTTTCCGCCTTTCTACATGAGTGGTCAAAATTATGATAAAAACTACACTCTGAACTACAACCTGAAATATTTCTCAAAAGCTGATATATTGGCTTATCGAGATTTCATTTATTCTCAAGCGTCAATATCTTGGGCTCCATTTTTCATAAAAGACAAGGCTTCTAAAGCAAGATACATCCCTTCAGTATCCGTTGAAGACTATTTCATAAAACAATCACCCCAAAGGCCAACCATGGTGTTCATTGACACATATACGTCTGACCCTGATGGGCATTTCTATTACTACTACAATGCTTCAGAATTGAATGTTGGTAGACATGTTGATCCACGGAGATATGCCTCTATGTACCAAATCTCTGGTGGTGGAAGAACTATTCCCCTGTTATGGTATGATTATTCGGCTGGACCCGTGCAGTACAGCGGAGAAATGTATCCTTTTATAACAGATATGGATTCATCCGACATGTTAGCTACTGATATGGCTTATCGGCTTCAAAAAGCAATTGAACTGAGGTTTATCCCTTCTTGGTTGTATGAACCAATTTTTTCTATAGGTAGTATTATTTTTGAGTTCGTCCTCATTGATTTGGATCCTTCAGAATATAATTTTTGGGATGCAATAGACATCAACTACATCTTGGAAAAGTACAAAACTATGAACCCATTTGTGGATTGGAAAGCACGAACTAGCACATTCAATGTTTCGTCCGACCAATCTTTCCTTTCCGCAATCAATTCTGCAAAATTTGATTCAAATCATACATATGATGCTGATGTCATATTGGATTATTTGGACACAGTTTATACTGACATTTTCAACTCTTCCACCCCCTCTGAAAGGGTAATCCCTGTTTTTCTTTTTGGTCTTCCTGATGATTGGAGATTTGATGCCTTTGCTGGAATTGCTCACAACACAAACGGCGATTTTACATATATCATATCCTCAATAAATCGATTTTCTGCAGATCCTTCGATAGATTTGTTGAACCCTGCTTGGTACAAACGATCAACGAGCATCACTGTAGGGAACTACGACTCCTTCTCAACGACTTTATTTGGTATACCGGCTTATTTTGAACTGAACATAACCAGTTCGGATTCAGTCGATGTATTAGTACTCACTGAAGGAGAATTCAATAAATGGAGGGATTTTGATTCGTATGAAGCTGTTTATTCATTTCCTGATGTAAAAACTATTTCACACAACATCAGTCTAAACATTTATACAACATATTATTGGGTGTTCTCAAATCCTTCTGGGAAAACTGCGCAAATCGATGTTAATATTGCCTATTACTCTGACATGTCCTATGGCCTAACTGTGTTGACAATGCATGAAATTGGACATGCGATCGGCCTTTCCCATCCACATGACGGATGGAGCTGGCTACAATATTACGAAACTGGATTTGGAGAATTTGTCGATTGGCAATGGGATATGAGCTACACCCAAATGACATATGCTGCTGATCATCGAGAAATTTCATTTATGGATATTCAGACATACCATCGGGGGATAATCCCAAAAATAATGGCGGAAATCGCTGATTCATACCTTGACATTAGAAAC
Organism: Candidatus Heimdallarchaeota archaeon; assembly: GCA_027016475.1. Lineage (GTDB taxonomy): Archaea > Asgardarchaeota > Heimdallarchaeia > Heimdallarchaeales > Kariarchaeaceae > WAKA01. Next base: position 11,646 of record JALUTL010000125.1, on the reverse strand, counting down.
AGCATAACCAATAAAACACAATATGTCCCGCAAGTAATCTACGAAAAAGCAAAAGAAATTGAAGGGTTCGTGTTTAGCATCAAATTGATTTTCGAAGCTCTCCAGTCCAACAACATGCCTGTCGATTACCAATCAAACAAATTTATTGATTCGTATTTGGCCTTGCAAGCCGCAAGAGAGGTTTTTAGCTTGCTTCAATCAATCTCTGATTTGAATTTTGAAATTGTCCTGACCTTTGAAGGTATCAATGGAAACCCTTCAACTGTAAAGATAATTGTTGTAGATTTATGGACTGGCAAGACACTTGTCAACTCCTCACTGTCAGAAACTCCAACTGTTCAAATGACATGGGTGGATTTGAATGTCACTTTGATAGATCTTAACAGTGGGAAAGTGGTTTCATTCATTGAAAAATCGTGGAGGTTGCAATCTACTTTTGACATCCTCAGATTGTTTTCTGATGATGTACAGACTTCCTCTGCCAAATACACCACATCTGATTCAAGTCCTCTTCCAATATTGATAATGGTGGCAGCATTTCCGCTTATTTCATTGCGTCGTCGTTTGCATGGGGCTTAAAACACTTTGCCCCGTTTATGCCAATTTTGCTGGGGTTACATTCAGACAATAGTTGGCTCAATTTTTCCGTAAAGGCTGGTTGAAGACATCCCACCGAGAATAATGGCCTGAATAATCAAAATTTTGCCGTTCCTCCAAGATTGTTTCAAGATTCAGTTCCGCGGACAACATTCCCTCCTTGTTTAGCAAGGGTCCTGCAATGATTTCTCCTTTTGGATTGACTATCAATGAACCCCCATTTTTGATATGCCCCTTTTGACTTTCCATAACCTTTTTCATCGGGAATTCCTGATCAGAGAGATGTGTGAAATCATCTCCCGTCAAAACGCCTGATGCTGCAACCACGTACATCCTTCCCTCTTTCGCAGAAAATTTGGATATGTTCTCAGTAAGTTGAAGACTTCCAGGCCACACAGACACATGAACAAACTCTTCTTGACAATGCAATGCGGCTCGTGCCAATGGTATCCAGTTTTCCCAGCAGTTTAACCCTCCTATTCTTCCTATTGGGCCTGCATATGTTTTCAATCCTGATGCGTCACCATCGGCCCATACCAGCCTTTCTTCATATGTTGGCTTCAATTTTCTGTGCCTGCCGATCAGATTTCCGTCGGAATCAATGGCAATTAAAGTGCAATAAAGAGATCCACCGCTTCTTTCAGTTATTCCTCCCATGAGCATTGCTTTCTTCTCCTTTGCTACCTGCTGCAACGGAAGAAGATCCGAAGATGACGGATCAATAGAATTTTTCCAATAGGTTGCAAAGGCCCTCTTTTGATCCGCATCATCAAATGCGGCTCCGCCTGTCATTGCTGGCCATTGAGGATATCCGGGAATCAAGGATTCCCCCTATGTAACCAATTCTGTCTCGTCTTCCACCTGCACAATAAAATCTGCCAGTTTCCGGATAGTCGCCTCCTTGTCCAAAAATACGGGAGACATTTGGACAATGGACACAAGCATCGTCTCTTCCATAGGGTGAGATTTGCCTTCAATTTAAATTGGTTATCTAAAGGGATATCATGGTTTCGCGGATACAGCAATATTCATTCCTGAACTTAGAGAATATCCTTTTTTGAATGCTTGAAGGTTCATATCCCTGAAACGAGCCGGCGAATCGTGTATTAAGCTCTCTTCAAACAATTCCGGGACAATTTCAAGCAATGTATGATCCTCTGCTTCTTCAGGATTGCTTGCATGGATATGGTTCGCAACATAGTTGCCTTCTATATCAAGTAGCTCTGCAATAAATCCCATGGCAACAACATTCGTGACATTTTCTGAACCCAGCTCACGGGCAATTTTGGAAAATGGAAGGAGATAAACCTTTTGTGTAGGCAGACCTTCTTCTGTTATCGACACATTGCCGTCATCTGCCAAAACTATTGTATTTGTACCTATTGTATGTTTGAACTCTTCCCATGGCCTTTGGGCAAGAACAAGAAGAATGTCTGGTTCTTCTTCAATGAAGGGGTACACAATTTCATCTGTGGCCTTTGCAATCGTCAGGTCTGCCACTGTCAGCCCTCCTTTGGTTGATGGTTCATATTTTACCGCTTGTGAGACATTCAGGTTTGCATTGAATGCTGACTGGGCCAGTAACTTCCCTGCAAATTGAACTCCCTGACCTCCAACACCTGCAATCTTGATTCGTATCACCATATTACTTTCCCTCCTGTCTACGAAATACTCCTATTGGAATTTTGGTATAGCCAACTTTCGGATCAAACTCCACTGTCGTATTTTCAGGCAAAAGATATGTGCCATTTTCATCTGGGACTATATCTACAGATGCCTCCAAAAAGTTCTTGACCATATAGTCTCCTGTGGGATAGCCATTCCTCTTCCCATATATTGCTGGACAACCACTTATCAGATCAATGAACGCTACTCCTTCCGTTTCAATCGCCTCCTTTACAATCCTTGGAAGGATTTTGTAGTGGGCAGAGGTGTATCTGGCCACAAAGTCCGCACCCGCCCCCAATGCCAAATCAACCAAATTGAATGGGGGGTCGTTCTGTCCTATGGTTGTGGGTGTAACAGTATTGACAAAAGAGGTTGGTGAAGCTTGTCCTCCCGTCAGACCATAGGTTGAGTTGTTGTTGCAGATGATTGTCATGTCAATGTTCCTTCGGCATGCATGAATGAAGTGATTTCCTCCTATTGCAAACAAATCCCCATCTCCTGAAAAAACAATGACTTCCAAATCTGGATTTCCCAGCTTGACTCCAGTGGCAAAGGGTATTGCCCTCCCGTGCGTCGTATGGAATCCATCAGCCTCCACATAACCCGATGCCCTTCCTGTACACCCAATGCCCGAGACAAAAACCACTTCTCGATCCATGTCTAGCCCCGTCTGGAGAATCCCGCGAATGATGCCTTGAAGATTCGTTCCCAGACTGCAGCCGGAACACCAAATATGCGGCAACATTTTGGAAGTCAGGTGCTGTTCCAAATTGTGCCCTAGTTTTTGAAAATTGATTGTCATGATCTCTTTCCTCCTAATAATTGCTCTATTTCATTCAATATCCTGCTTGGTGGTGGGATCTCTCCCCTGATGTATGGCAAATGGGCTACTTTTTTGTACAGAAATCGCTCAACAGGCCAGATCAGTTGCCCTTGGGACATCTCAACAACCAAGATTTCCCTATCCTTTCCTACTTCTCTAAGTTCCTCTTCTGGAAACGGCCAAATGGTCTTTAGCCTGAACATGCCCACCCTCAGCCCTTTCTTTCTGGCCTTGTTGACGGCGTACTTGACAGAACGGGCAGTACTGCCATAGGCAACTACAACTAGGTCAGCATCCGAGATACGATGCCTTTCTGGTGTTGGGAGAAGATGACTATACGTCAATATCTTTTCTTTTAAGCGATTCATTAGTGCTTCGTAGGTGTCTGCCGAAAGATTCACATGTCCAGTCTCATCATGGCTCAACCCTGTTCCAAATGCTTTTCGTTCTTCTCCAAAGCAATTCATCGGTGGAACCAGAATGTCAGAGATGGTTTCTCCCTTCCATGAAAGTTTTTCTCCTGGCTTGGCACGATCAATGATTTCCAAAGCGTCAGGTTGAGGGATATCATATCTTTCTTTGAGTGTTGACAGGACTTGGTCAGAAAGGATGAACACTGGGGCTCTTAAGGCTTCACTGGCATTGAACGCTTCAATTGCCATGTTGAAACATTCCTGTACTGAGGCTGGTGCCAAGGTAGGAACCAAATAATCTCCATGGGATCCAAAGTGGGCCTGCATTAGCTCCTGCTGAGCGGGATATGTTGGCAGACCTGTTGACGGACCACCTCTCATGACATTAACCAATACCAGAGGGGTTTCAGTAAACACAGCCAATCCGATCCCTTCCTGCATCAGGGAAAACCCAGGTCCAGAGGTAGCAGTCATGGCCTTTCTTCGTGTCCATGAACACCCTATTGTTGATATGATTGAGGCAAGTTCATCTTCTGCCTGCATAAATGCTCCTCCTACCTTGGGAAGTCTTTTTGCCATATGTTCCATGATTGTCGAGCTTGGAGTGATGGGATATCCAAAATACCCATGCAATCCTGCTGCAATTGCTCCTTCTGCAAGAGCAACATTTCCAGATTCCAAGTGCTTCCCTGAAAGCACGCGTGCTTCTTTGTTTACCTCCAATGGGATTTCCATTTTCATCGCTCCTTCAAGATGTTACTTCCTGCAAATCATGTATGGACAGGACAAAGTCAGGGCATGCGTAGAGGCATTGCCTGCACGCGGTGCACTTGCCATTCTCTATTGGATAGAAAAAACCGCGATGTGTTTTGTCACTGCTCATGACCAAAGCATCATAAGGACAAATTGACGCACAGATCCTGCATCCCTTGCACCTGTCGCGATCAACAACAAACACCCTGTTTCCCTTCTTGCCCACAATATATGCATCAAATCGCTCATTCCGTTGAACACGGGCTTCTTCCTCTGACATCTAAACATGTATGGCCAAACGAACTTAAAACATTTGTGTGGTACGGAAGTATAAGCAGTAGACCTTGGCAGTTGGGGAGGGTAGTCGTTTTATCTGCAAACGGCTCTGACACAATAAGTCTCCAAAGTATGCCATCCATTCAAGAGCCAGCAGAGGTTCTTTGTGCAGATTCTGTCTCTTGCAAAATTTTTTCAATCTGCCTCAAGTGTTGATTGGCGTGCCTTTCAAGCAGAAATCTCGCCTTTAGGTGCTTATTGGAAATGTTGATTGATGCTTCCATTTTCCGTATTCCCTTTTCAAGCTTCTCTTTTGGTATCCACTTTGGCTTCCATGGTTTTTTCGGAGTGTCCAAATTCCAGCGATAGTTCCTGAAGAAGACGTCCTTTCCTTCAAGCTTGGAATAATACCCCTTGAAAAGATTGATAACATTGTAGAAAATCCTCCACAAAACAAATGGTGATGTGTCAATTTGTACAATGTGTAATACAATCTCGGCAATCGTTTTCTTATTGAAATATACCTGTCTGTTCAAAGTTTTCTCGTCGAGTTGTTGGATTATGTTCCTGAGACGATTGTATCTTTCTTTTCTTGACTGGAGAATCTCTTCAAATTCCACAACGAAAGCAATGCACAATGTCATAAAAATATTATCAACACATTATTGAGGTTCTAATAGTTTAAATATTCAACAACCCATTGAATATTGTGCCAAAAGTCTCCGTCCTCAGGAATCGTCAACTACTCTTCAATGAATTAAAGAGGAAGTTAAACGACCATTTGAAACTTGTTCTGGTGTTTGGCTCATTTGCCCGTGGAGACATGGGGGTTTATTCCGATCTTGATTTGCTGGTTGTTGGTGAACTGGAACATAAAGAAAAAATACAAACGGTTCTTGATGAAATTCTTGAAAAATATGGGGTCTATACTGATCTTGTCTATATGGCTGAACAGGAATTCAAAACCATGAAAAACGTCGAACCCCTGAAGTCATTACTTGATGAAGGCATTATAATAAGCGGGGGCAAGGACATATGAATGGCGAGGATCGAAAAAGGATTGCCCTTGCCCACTTGAAAAAGGCAAAGCAGTTTTTAGAAACCGCAAAATTTCTCAAAGAACACAAAATGATTGATAGTGCTATTAACAGGTGCTATTATGCCGCATTTCATGCAGTAGACGCCTTGTTAGTTCATATAGGGTTGTCACCCAAAACACATAAAGGTGCATTGAATTTATTTTTCTTGCATTTTGTCGAACCGCAATACGTATCATTGGAATTGAATAGGGATTTGAATAGACTTTTTGCACAAAGAATGGATGCAGACTATGGATTCATCTCTTCATTGGTAACTGAAGAAGATATTGCTCAAGGAATTTCTGTCGCAGAGGAAATCATCGCATTTGCTCAAGAATGGATTACATCTGGAAGTTGAGATGCTCTGTAGTCTCCCTTTGTTTATAAGTCTAAAACACTAATGTGGGGACTTGACCATTGTCTGACGGAGAAAATTAAAAAGAGAGTGACCAAAATTCAATTGAAAGCCTCTTTCCTGTATGATGCTTGAACTGGTGAGCCTTTGACTCTCAACAATCGAAATTTTGAATATTTGTTTTCTTAGCATAGGTGGAAGAACAATCATTTACAACTGGAAATCTTCACATATTACTCAAAATGATGTTATGGTGATCCATAAAAATGATCTGTTGGTTATGTAACAATGGAAATCCCGCCCACAAAGACACGATAGTGCAGCTGCATTGAATATGGGTGCTGACATTTTCTATTGCTTGCTTCCGGAATTTTTGTTGCGTTTTTGGTGGTCTTTTTCATCATTACTCGGGTCATCTAGCCTCGATTGTTGAAATATTCCGCAAGAAACCGGATGGTTGCTTTTCGTATTTTCATGAAATTTTCTCGGAAGCTTGTGTTCTTTTGGTTGCTTCTATCTCATTGGCCAAATTGTGCTGTTTGTTACAATAGGGGGGAGAATCAAACACAGGACATTAAGACCATTTACAGTTGGGCTAGCCGCACTGTTTTGACGCTGTTTCTTCTGTCCTTGGGCAAAGTCGCGTTGATGTTCACTGATGAAATCAAGTAATATGTCAGGAAGGGTCTTCTTGTAGACAATTCTATTTTCAGGAACATTGTCAATCTTTTTTCGTCATTTTGACGGGCATATCTCTAGTACTTGCCTTGTACAACATCAGTCTTTTGTCATTTATTGCCACTTTAGGGATTGGTGGCCTTGCCATTGCGCTTGCACTTCAGGAGACGCTGTCCAATGTATTCTCTGAGCTATATTCTTTGTCAAAACAAATGAATGTGGCTGATTTTGTCAGACTTCAATCTGGAGTGGACGGATATATCCACGACATCGGATGGCGAGTGACAAGCATACGCAGTCTTGACAACAACATTGTGCTGATTCCCAACAACGATTTTTCAAAATGGTCGTGCAGAACTTCAATCTACCAACTAAAGAAATGGTGCTGGAGCTGAATCCGAGTTGCTTACTCTTCCAATTTAGAACATGTGAAACGCGTAACAGTAAAGAAAACAAAGCAGATCATCGCAGAAATTGGAGGCGTTACAGAATTTGAACCATTGATTCGGTTCAATGCTTTTGCAAATTTCTCCATTAATTTCACAATGACGTCAGAATCAAGGATGTCGCCTAAGGGGGATCACCTACTTGTTGGTGAAGAGAATACCTGAAAAGTACAGAAAGGAAGGAATCGTTATTCCCTTCCCAATCCGGGCTATTCAGGTCGAAACCAAAGATCGTGATGTTTTGAAGACATGATTCAAACAAATCGGCAAAGGATTAAGAACTGACATTTACCTTTTTTTCTGTGCTCAATGGAATTCGAGTTCTTGATTTCACCTCATTGCTCCCTGGGCCATTTGCCTCTAAGATTTTGGCTGATTTAGGGGCAGAAGTACTTTCGATCAAAAATCCCCGGCGATCAGATATGACTGAACATGTGCCTCCTTTTGTCGGCGAAAAATCCTTGTTTACATTGGTTTTGGAGGAAGGAAAAACGATCTATGAATTGGATCTCAAAAAAAATGAGTCGCGAGAAAAAATTTTGAATCTTGCGGAACAGATCGATGTTGTCCTGGAACAATTTCGTCCCGGAGTTATGGATCGCTTGGGGATGGGCTATACAGACTTCAAGGAAAGAAATCCAAAAATTGTTTATTGCTCTATCACTGGCTATGGATCAAAGATCCAAAAGGCAGGGCATGACATAAATTTCTTGGCCTATGCAGGCGTTGCAGAAATGTTGAACTCAACACCCAAACTGATTGGCACACAATTGGGTGATTTGGTAGGGGGGAGCCTTTACGCAGTCATAGGAATTCTTTCTGCATTAATTAATAAAATTCGGAATGGAAGTGGAAAACATGTCCAAATTTCAATGTCGGACTGCCTTGTCCCTCTCTTTTTGGTCAAACTGCTCCAACCTCTAGCTGGAGAACCATTGGTTCCAATTGGAAGGGGACTGTTGGATGGTGGCTCAATATATGACTATTACAAGACATCTGATGGAAAATATCTGGCTGTGGGTTCATTGGAAAAGAAATTCTTTGATGAGCTCATGAAAGGATTGGGGTTGAAATATAGTGGTACAGATTATCTTTTCGACACGGAACTGAAAACAAAAATAGCACAAACTATCCTTTCCCAACCTCTATCCTATTGGAAAGATAAATTTGAGAATTTAGACGCTTGTGTTGAACCAGTACGGGACATTGGAGATTACCTAAAAGAAAACGCCGAAACAATTGAAATGAATGGGCGTCGTATTTGGCGTCTCAAATTTCCTGTAGAGTTTTTTGATTGAGATTTCATCGTATTTTAATAAAAAATGGGGTGAAAACCTTCAAATGTTGTTTCCTTCAAGCTCTTCAATCTCTGTGTGAAAAACTGTCAGTGTTAGTGTTCTTCCTATTCCGTACTCTTTGCGAAGTTTGAAGACAATATTGCTGCCAATGTCTTCGATATTGTCCGCCCTTACTTTCAGGAGGTAGTCAAATTCTCCTGTGATGTTGTACACTTCTACCACATTGTCCAGTTTCGCAAGACGTGCACTTAACGTTTCCAAAGATTCTTCCATTTGAATTGTTTGGGGAAGCACACTGACCAAAAGAAATGCAGTAATGCTCTTGCCGAGTTTCTTGAAGTCCGGGACAAAAGTATATTTTCGAATGATCCCTTGTTCTTCAAGTTTTTGAATTCGGGAATAAATTGTGGCCCGCCTTCTCCCGAGACGAGCGGCAATTTGCTTGATCGGCATCCTTGCATCTTGTCGTAACAATTGCAGGATCTGTTCATCAAGTGTGTCTATTTCCATCAATGGCGTACAAAATGTACTAGTATTTATTGATTTTTGGAATAAAATGGTACATTTTGTCCTTAACTTTCGACTTAATTTTCAAATAGGAGGTTACCAAAACATAACTTGTGATTGAAGGCAATTTCGCTGTAGATATCTTTGTCACCCTTTTCATAACCATCAATCCAATCGCAGTCTTGGCAACATACCTTTCAATTACTGCCCGATATACTCCAGAACAGCGAAAGGTAATATTGAAGCAGGCGATAATATTTTCGTTCCTTGTGCTTGTACTGACCATCTATATTGGTGGATACGTCTTGGACATTCTTGGGTTGGAAAAGTATGCCCTCATGATTTCAGGGGGATTGTTGTTCTGCAAATTCGGATGGGAAGCCCTTCAAAACACACCATTGGCGGTTCATGAGGAGGATACCCCTACAGGTATGGTTCCCCTCGGATTTCCTGTAATCGCTGGCCCTGGCTCTATTACTGCAATCGTACTGTTTACAACTATCTCTTTGCCATCAGAAGACCATGGTGAATTTAAAATAATTCTGACGCTGATTGTTTCTGTTTGTATCGCCATCACTTTTTTTCTGCTCAAATATGCAGAACCAATTACTCAACGATTGGGGAAAAATGCCACTGTTGCAATTGTCCGTATCACAGGATTGCTAATAGTTACTCTGGGGATTCAATTGGTGCTTTCTGGAATTGGCCTATGGTTACATTCTGTGTGAACGTTTTCTTCTGTAGTAGAGGACTACTGCTGTGGTGAAGATGGCCATTGCAGGTGCAAATGTTGCCATTGGCAGAAATCCTCCTCCTGTTTGCAAAACAATAATTTGATATGATCCAACGTAGGAAAGGTAACGGCCTGTGAAGTTCCTGTATCCCGGCAAAGGTATTGCATTGAACTGATATTCTCCATAATCTGGTATATCAAAAACCAAATGGGGAACATTAAGCCTTTGGAATGAAACAATTGCAGTAAAATTTAGATATTGGCTTAAAAAAGCACGCAACAACCTGAACCAAAGGAAGACTTCTGCCCTAGTTGTAAGAACCAATGCAGAATACATCCTAGTTGATTGGTTATTGGATTGAATATCGCCAACAATTGATTCGCCAAAGATGTCCGCATCGTATTGATGACCGGAGCTTATTGAGAAATCTGTAATCGATGCATTCATTGAATTTGTTGAATAGTTGCCAACAATGATGATTGAAACATTGTAGATTGAGTTCCGAATGACATTGAATGGGATGACAAACAAGAGTGTATCATTTTGCCCTACTGATGCATCACTAATCTGGTATGTTTGATTTGCGGAGCTTTGTTTTTCAAATTTATTGACAAAAAAGTCTTCATCCAATGGATTATTCAAATTGGACATGAAATTATTTGGTTTGTTAATAACCGAAATCCGCACAGATGAATTGAACGTTGAAAATTCCGTTCCGTCAGTGACATTTTTCGCCATATACGGACGGAGTATAATGATTGGATTATTAAAATCAGACATTGGCATCCATGGGAGTTGTTCAGTACTGTTTGCATCAGCATTGACACCCAAAAATGGAGTGCTGTACGACCCCATAAAATCGGAAGAAAACGCTTTGTAAATTGCACCATACTCAAATTGAATGCCTAGGCTGCTGTTTGCATCCAATGTGGTGATGTTGAAGGAATTTCCATTAAATTTGGGATAATTCAACTCAAAGGCTCGAATGGTTTGTCTGTTGACCACTATATCTGTAGAAGACTGCAGTTGATTCACTTTCAGCATATGAAATTGGATTTTGTGGTTGGCAGATGACTGAACAAATTTCACTTGGTACATGCCCGCAGGGAAATACAGCCAGTTTGTTCCTATGTCCATTAGAAAATCTCCATAGAGATTTCCTTGTTCAATCTGAAGATGGCTTGATGTGGAAGAAGATGTCAACAACTTGGTGGTGGTTTTTTTGAAACTGTCGTATCGATAAAGATCAAAACGGAAAGACGAGCTAGATGTTGCATTGACTGCAATCACGGCAGGCGATGTAAGTGAAAACTCATATGTTGTTCCAAGGGGCGAAAATGGCTCATTGAATGGAACCATAAAAGTGGGGGATACGTCTGGCGTTTGTGCCCGTTGGAAATAGACTGTATACGACATATCCTGTGGCCCCATGGCATAGACAACCAACGTGATGTTGGCATCTTGTGTTGCATAATATCCGTATGGTGTAGATTCCAGAATGCCATCCATGTTGACGAGGAAATAGACTGCATCATTGCAGATCGTAAACAAATGGTCATAAGGGAAACGCGGGTAAAAATCGACACCAATGTCGTAATACTCTCCTTCACGCACTGATAGCATGAATTCAAAGAAATCAAAAATAAGGGACTGGTTGGCTATATCGTCATTTGAATTTGCCTCTTCCAATATGTTGACGCCTTGAGAAATCTTTGATGAATATGTGCTGTTCATGGGAAGAAACACCGGTTCAATATCGAGGTTGTTCCTATAGGCTGACACAGTTATGACTGTTGTTGATGTACTGTACAACCAAAAAATATGTTCAACTATTGAACTGTTGATCGGATATACTGGAAATGTATTGAGGCAGCATTCGGGATTTGGAGCAATGAGTGTAGGTGAATGAAATGAAATGATCGATCCTGAATCATAGTCTTCATCATAGTAATTCGATGAACCGGATTCCGCTACCTCGATCTGCAAAAAAAACATTTCTGTGGTATTGATCAGAAACGG
>JALUTL010000124.1 GCA_027016475.1 Candidatus Heimdallarchaeota archaeon | reverse complement strand
GTGGAGGAACTGCTCTATCTTCTTTTGATCTGCCTTACTTAGATCTTCAGGGATTTCACTTACCAAATCAAAAACTGAATAAATGTGGAGTTCAGCAAGTTTCTGTAGCCCTCTTTTACTTAGTCCTTCAATTTTGTCAAATCTTAGATATTCATTGTTCATCTTTGACTTGATATCATTCAAATTCAGACCAGTAACCAATTTCATAACATCTTTTTCAGACATTTCCAAGATTTTTCCTATCTTGGATGGAGGACTTAACAGAAAATCGGCAATGGTAAGAATATTCAAACCTCTCAGTGCTTCAACTGCAGATTGTTGAATTGAAGAATATCTGAGAGGCGAGAAGATGAATTCATTACCGATCTCATCTGGGACTTGGATATAATGCTCCAAAATAGTTACAAGTGAACTGGTATCTAACTTTTCACAGACTTCAAGAATTTCTTTTGGCGGTGACAAAGATTTGATATCAAGATCATCTCTAACTGACTCGTAATTCTCTACAATTAGGATGATTCGGTTTTTTGATGATTGCAAAGTCTCAGGTAAGTCTGTTAAGGGATAAACCAGCAGATCGATAAGTGTTGATATCCTTCTTTGAAGCAGGTGCTTTAATTCCTCTAAACTGAGAGCGTTTGCAACATTGGTTAATGCTAATTTTTGTGCAAGTTGAAAATGGATTTCCTGCAATGCATTGCCAGAATGGAAAATCGGGTGTGACAAGGTGGAAAACAGGAGTGCAAACATATGTGTTTTCTCTTCGAAAATATGGAGCTGATCGAATGAATTAATCTCAAATTCAACTTCTTCACAAGGAGCCTCCGGCTTTGATACATAGGTCATCGCTTCGCTTTGGAGTTCACTCAATCTCTTTTTGGACACATTGGGGCATTCCAGACAATCCATTGGTGTCAATAGGAAATCCGCTACTGTAATTATACCTTCTTTCCATAGATCCCAACTTTCTATCGATTTGATGGTTTTTAGAACTCCAAGAGGTTGAAATGCCCGTTCAACAACACCTTCTACATATTGGGAAAATTCTGATTTGGAATGCAAAATGGCTTCTGCTTTTTCTGCTGAGGTGGCCCAAAACGTATGGAAACCATCTACCTTTTCTCCCAAAGCAGTTGATATGATTTCCATCGGTTCCTTGTCAAAAATGGGCTCTGAAACGATTTCAAATGAGTTTCGGAGAATATGCAAGACTTCAACAGTCTGCCTTTTTGTTTCGTCATTGCTGTAATTATAAGCAAGTGAATAGATGAGATCCTTCAACCAAACATTTGAAAACGTATATTTCAAGGGCTTTCCATTTGACAAAAGCCTGCTTAGTGGAATTTTCAATGCAGATCTTACATTCCTTATGACGGATTGGCGAAGTCCTCTATACTCATCCAAACCTCGTGGAGCAGAAAGAAGTACTTGGATTTCTGGTGGATCATATCGTTCCAATTGTCTCCAGACTGTGGCAGAAATGTTTGAAATCATTTCTGGAGGAAGTTTAACCTCATGAACCAAAGAAGGCTTACCTTTTTTCTTCAATTCATTTATCAGCTCATCAGGTAGAAGTGGTATTGCCATGGGATTTGAAAATACCTGAAGAACCGTTGAGCAACGGAATTGTTCAACCAACCTTTCCATGACCCGTCCTGGGATATTGAGATAGAGAGGAGAGTCAACAAAAATGTCAATTAAGTTGGTCAGTCGCTTTGGAATTTCCGTATTCGGATTCATAAAATGATAGGCAACCAAATTTTGGACTGACGTAATCCCTAGCTTCTCTGTCCATTCATCTTTGATAGGAATTGAGTTCGATTTCCACGCTACCCATGCCAATTCAAGTATTTCTTGCATTATATTTTGCGTCAGTTCCGCTTTTCTCCAAGCCAACACCGCCTCAATTATTGTCAATGCCCCTTGATTCATGGCAAATTCCATTTCTCCAGGATTTGCTGAGGCAAAATAGATGCTGGAGTTCAGAAAATCATTCAGTTCCTTGATAATGGCTTCTGCTTCTTCACCATAGGTAATTACCTGATCCAAAAACTCTATGCCTAGTTTCTTGAGGCGTTCAATATATTCTGCATCATTGACAAAATCCAGAACAATCCCTTTCTGTTGAAGAACTTGCTGATACCTTGCAGTGGAGAATTCGTCTTTCAAGGTTCTGAAAAACTTCAAGGAAAGTCCTGTTTTCTCTGAAAGCTCGTGAGCTTCTCTCAACAGCAGCTCTTCAACAGTTAACAGACGTGATCTGTTCAATGCTCTGTAGCTTTCTGGATCAATGTCAAGAAGGGTGATCGGCGTGTTTCCTTGCTGAGCCAATGCGATCAATGTACCTTGTTCTGAGAAATGTTGGATCAGCATTTCAGCTGGATGATCCTGCGAGTATGGAGACCGAATGATTACATCTGCAATAGTCAGATCAAGAAATTCAGGCTCCTTCTCTTCAAACAATGGTGCAAACGGTGATACTTTTACTTCCAAAAGGAGAAGGGAAGGAATCCTTCGGAGAGCATTTTCGTTCAAACGGACATTATCATTCCAAGCAGTGAGCAAATCGGTTTCCAATGGTTGATCGGATACGGCTTTCGCGGCAATTTTACTCATTGCCACATATGGGCGGAGATCAATCAGTCTGTTGGTCAGTCTTGTAACAAGCACATTCAGTTCAGGCTGATCTTCTGGTAAATCTTCTTCGGAAACAAATAGTAGATCCGCCAACGTTCGGATATTGTGCTCAGACAACAGGCTAAGTTGCTTTGAGGTTATGGACGGGAATTTTGACAAATCCAAATCCAGAACCTTTTGGACGGCGGCAATAAGCTGTGAAAGATACTCCTCACCTTGGAATGTCTTAGGATTCAGTTGATATTTCAATTCCTGCAGAGTGTCGATATTGCTGCTTTCAAATGTACCTGACCGTGATATCGCCCGGATTTCACTTTTTGTGAAAACCTTTATGTCCTTAAGTGGAATACCATTTTCAATTTCAGCTTCTGAAATGCTTTCTCTGTTGATCTTTGCGAACAGTTCTTTAGCTTCCTGAGTGGAGATGTCCAATATCTTTGCAATCTTCTTGGGCGGAGTTAGAAGCATCTTGAGAATAGTATCGTAACCACTTTCATGGATTTTCTTGCATTTGAAGTAGGTGAGATTCGGCGTGAACAGAACCGTTTTTTCATACACCTCAATCAGAGAGCTGAAATCCAATGCATGCTTCAGGTTTTCAAACCGTTCTGCGGGTAGGCCCGTACGCTGTTCAAGAATTTTATCGCCTGTGAGGAGAAAATCAATGAGAGTTGCTACATCGCTTTGTTCAAGAGTTTCAACGATTTCTTCGCCTAATTCCTCTTCAGCAAATTTTATTGGCAACCTCAAAATGTTCTTTATTGCAACAATTCCTTCCCAAGGTATTAGTGATGAATCCCAAGAATCTTCGAAGGTCGAAAAATAGAGGTCTTCTAATGTCAGTAGGTTTAATGCCTTCAAATGAGCCAACTGAGTTGGTCTGAACAAGTTCAATGAATCCAGCTCTATTCCAACTTCTTGGAGAATGGCAGTTGTTTGACGCTCTTTTGTCAACTCTTTGGGCCAACCGAGAATGGAGGAAAGCATCGCAGTGTCAGCGGTAAGGAAGTCAAAAACTCGGGTAAGCTTTGCTTCCGATAGGGCTTTCAGCTCTTTTGCGTCCAAAGTGACATACCTGAAGGATGGCTTTTGTTCTTCTGGCTTTTTCTCTTCTTCAGGTGATTCTTCACCATCATTCCTTTTTTCAGCCTGATCACTTGCCTTTTCATCCGATTGATCAACTGGCACTTTCCAAGACAAAAGTACAGCAGGAGAACGAAGTAGGCTTTTCATATGTGAGATAGTGTTCCATGAAAGCCCATGAACTTCGAAGGTTTTTGCCTCTGACAGATAGAACAACTTTTCGATGGTATCATATCCTGCTTCGACAAGGGAAGAGACCTCAGAAGAACTGAAATGACTTGAATTATCAACTTCAAACTCAAATACACAGCTTGGTTTTCCTGTTGAATCATAGACTGCCAATGGCGTCCCATGAATTCTAAGCGTTGAATCTTCAAGCTTTTTCTGGAACTTCTTCTGAGAAATGGAAAGAATATCAGCAACCTTAGAAGTATCGGTGAGATATAATTGGTATATGGTCTTTATTCCTGCTTTTGAAAGATTTTCAATTTCAGCTGTTGTAAACTGATTCATATGCACTATTGATAGGTCAAGTTTTCGTTTTGCACTAAACACTTGAGCTACTAGAAATGTTGGATGTTCTAAATTGACAACTTTATCATTCGCCTCGTTCAGACTCAACAAAAACATTTCTAAAGCTTCTGTAGCCCTTTTTCCTGAAACCAAGCTAAGAAGTTTGGAGCTTGACATTTCCAGCAGGTTCAGATAATGCCTGACCCCTTTTTCCACCAACTTCGCGAAAGCCTTCTGCAACTGCTGATCCTGTTTCTTGTCAATCAGTAATCCTTCTAGCTTGTCCAATCTTGTGAACAATGTTTCATTCAATTCTTTGTGACGATAGATGGATGCATTTTGGACTGTTAAAGCTAGCTTATCTCTCCAAAGAATTGTAGCCAATCTTCCAATTGTTTTTATTGAATACTTTTCCAATGCGTCAAACTCGTTTGCTGTGAGAATATGGAGATTTTTAACTGGCGGGTCGTTCTTTTCGACTGCTGATTTAATTTGATTCAGAGAGATTCCGGTCTTAATTAATTCAATCCAATCCCTCCCAAGACCTGTAATTGTTTCTAGTTGATCATTGGGCCACATCAAAAACTTTCCAACAGTATTGACTCCTGCATCGATCAGGAAATTCATGGACGGTATCAATTCTTCCGACAACAAGTGAACGGATGAAGTCAGATAGTAGTAGACACGTTCCAGAAATTCTCTGTCTGTTTCTTTTTCAACCTTTGAAAACGAAGAATCAAACGAATAATAAAACTCCTCCAAAGTAAGGACATTGTATTTTTTGCAGAGGTTTGAAAATTTGCTTCCAAACAATTCCAGCTTGTCGGAATAGTGGGATTTTAGCTCATCTACCCTTGAAGAAAGGCGTTCTTCCTCAACTCTTGTGGCCAAAAACTCGTAAACATTCTCCAAATTGTTGTTTTTGATGTATATTTCCAACTCAGGATCAATGACCTTAAGGTGGTCGATGGTATGAAATTCGTTCTTTTCTATCATGTCGTCAATTAAGGCTTGCTTTGATTGATCAATCAATGCCTCAATGAGTTGGGTCGCATTCTTGGCGGTGGATGTCTCGATTGAGTTTAACAACGCCAGTTCTTCCAACGTTGAGA
>JALUTL010000123.1 GCA_027016475.1 Candidatus Heimdallarchaeota archaeon | reverse complement strand
CAATGGTTTTTGATTGGTCTATGTCAGAATTTTCAGTGCCGCAGACTGAATCTGTTGAAATGATCTTGTATCCATCATGAGCCAGATAATGGATTTGCAGAAATGGTGCCTTCACAATTTCCGGTTCAGGAAGATGGTTGCTGAACAATACGTAGACAGGAATGCCCAACTGCATGCAGGTTCGGGCGGTCACACCCAAATCGTTGTGGTAGGTGGATTTCGACAGGATGTTTATTGCCATAGTAGGAACCCTGTTATTGTAGTCTTCTGCGTTGTATGAGGCCAATTTGCCCTCTGTCTTGAAATATCGGAAATATGAGATGTCGAATTGCAAATCAATTCTTTCATTGCCCAGTCTGAAATAGTGATGCAAATCCCAAAAGGTTCTGTCATCGGGAAAATTTGTGGAGAGTACGTCATGCAGATATGTAATCATGGAGGAGTGTGGCTCACTTTCCCTTCTGCCCAATCGGTTTCTCCTCTCTTTTTCCTCCTTTTTGACATCCTGCCGATGTCGAGTACTCAAGAATTGCACATCTTCCATCAATTGCCATTTCATTTCGATTCTTAAAAGCATTTGCTAAATTGGGAAAAAACCCAGTTTCTTGCAACGAAGAACCAGAAATGGAACAGGATGCCACATTGGATTCTCTAACGGATACCAACGAAAACCTCAGCCAATTTGAGCAGGAGTATTCTCTCATCACACTCCTTTTGTATGTATGAACACAATCCCATTCCATGAGACGATATCTTGCCATTACAAGTGTTCTGATGGCAGGCATGCTCATATCAACACCTTTAGGCATACCACCCCTTCAACAGTCTGCAATCACGTCAACTTTGGATTCAGCACCACCAACACTCACAGGAGCAACACGGACAGACAGAATAGTGGAAACAACCCTGAGCGACCTTTACTCCTTTCCCCAGTGGATACAGCAGGAGAAAAAGCTGATTGAAGAAACAACGAGGATTGATGTGCTCTCTCCATTAGTGCACCTGATCAAGGAAAACTATTGGGTGTTCCTCCCTTTTGTGGGAATTGTTGCAGATGTATATTCGAAAAAAAGACCAGCACATTCAAAACTATATCCCCAGAATAAAGACTAAAATAGGCTTAACCGCCTTCAGTAATGATGGCCAAGGGAAGGTTCACAGGAATTGGTATCGTCATTATGATGGTAGCGATAGCAATCAACCTGGCCTACAGCCCGTTCTTCAATGCCTCCTTGGTTGAAGAGCCTCCACCACCAGAACTGAAAGGAGACTTGGTCTCGGTCATTGCAACATGGCATCAATTTGATATGCTGTCAGAAAACGGCACAATACGCCCTTTCAGCCCAGTAATGTTCATTATTGACGAAACCACCCTGAAGAACAACACCCTCCACATCAACTTGACAATCTTGACCTTTGCCAACTTTGTCCCAGTCTATTCCCTGCAAGAGCAAATTGAAGATGTGGAGGGTTATGAATTCTTCACCTTTGATTCGAAAATTGCCCTGCTCCTGTACAAAAATGGACTTGTCAACAGGCTGGCAGTTTCAAACGGCTCCTCCATTAAGATCAGTCCAATCCAACCAAGTAATGCCATAGCCCTTGATTTCTATGATGAAACGCTCGACGGATGGGCAATCCTGACACCAACTGCATTGCTACTTACCAATCACTCGATCCCCCTGAACGAAGAAATGGCTGAAGCAAAACTGATACATTCTGACATTCTCCCCGTGAACAGCACGAGTTATTGGTGGAGCCTGACATTTGCCAATGATTCAGAAACCATTGCCTCAACAATACTGTTTACAGCAAACCAGGCAACGATCGAAAGAAAGGAACCGAAAAGCCACCCTGCACCAAAACTGCAAAATGCCATCACAGAATTCTTCTTTGACAGCGAAGAAAGTGTAGGAATGGCAAGGCTGTTTATGGAAAAACATTCTGCAAATTGGACATACACCATCCAATCAGACGACCAAACCATTCAATTCAACTCAACACAGCAATTGGAGTTCGTGAACATCAAAGACACCATAGTGTTCTATCCAATCCACCAGATGCAGCCATGGTACATTGAAGGACTGAAAATGCCCATGTTTCTGGCGGTCGCCACTCTTCACCCTTTGGATCTGCTCGTGTTCCCCTTTGATGAACGATTCACCCACATCCCAGAACGGGCAGATACATTGATGCAAGGTATTCCAGCCCAATCAGGTGATTTACTCTTGGTATTCAGGGCCAGTGAACACGAGGAGGAGGAAGTTGCCCTGCTCATTGAAAGGAAAGCTACAAATTATCAGCAATGGATCATTGAAGAACAGGAAGCAATTGAACGGCACTACAGAGAGGATCCAAGAACCTATCTGTTCTACCTCAACTACTTCTACTGGATTGTCTGGCCACTTGTAGGCTATGCATTGGACACCTATCTGCAACGAAAAGGGATAATCGGAAGCAAAAAGCCATATCCCGTACAGAAGGAAATGCCCCTGTTTCTCAGACAACGATATTACAAGGAAAGGTAGGCTGCACTCGTTCTGTCAACCTTTTGAAAGAACAGGGTATGGGCCGCATAAAATTGCTTTGAAAAAAAGTATGATTAAGTACTTGGTTTTCCTTAATGGTTCATGGATGATGTACAGCTCAAAAGACAGCTAGTTGTCACTTCTGCTGCTCTGATACTTCATGCAGAACCAGCATTCGAACTGGTTCCAAGTTATTTTCATGGATCGTTACAGTGATCCCGTCAGCAAACTACAATTCTTATGACTGCAATATTCTTTTTGATTTTTGCCATCTTGACTGGTTTTGTACATCTAACACTCAAAAACGAAGAAAGAGAAATAACGAACCTTTTGAATGTACAAACCATCAAGCCAATCCCCGCATTAGCCAGGTTGTCAGTGGGCATTGTATGGGGTTTTTTTTTGGATTGTTTGGTGCACAAGCAATCGCAGAGATCAAGGAGTAATGCTCGACGTGTTTGCCGTTGATCCTTTCCGCATTGCCGTAGCTGTTTCTGCTGCCGTTCTGGGATTGTTGGAGGACATTGTAACTCGGGCATTTGTAATGAATAGACTCAGCAAATTGAAATATGGCAATAGGAGCCAAGTGTTTTTGTCTTCCACTTTGTTTGCCACCTATCATTCCATTTGGGGATTAAACCCAATAGGATTCGTTTTTAGCCTAATTTACGGCCTTGTACTTGCCCAACTCTATGTGTCTGGAGGAAGGAGTGTCATCCCCATAGCACTCGCACATAGCCTTGCCCTGCTCATTGGTGAGCCATACCTCACATATTCCCTAATATTGACAGTCTAGCACAAGAAGAAAGTCCTTATATGAAAACCAGTGTGGTGAGACAGGAACATCCTTGTTGATTTCATTGAACAGTTGAACATGACCAAAGGCTATACGGAATACCACCTCAACAAACGCAAGGAGGAAGGGGCTGATGTCAACCAGCTTCTTCTCAAGGCAATTTCTGGAGATGGACAATCCCCCCTCCAAATCGCAATCCATGCTGCATCCACCATCCACAAGTTCGCAAAAGGGCAGGAGAATCCCGAGTTGGACATCCGATCGCTTGAACTGCCAGTCGACCCGAATATTGATCCAAGCGAGCAGGTGTTGCAGGCTTACCAAACAGCAATAGACTACTTTGTTCAAATTGGAGAGAAACACAATTCGCTGGATGACGTCATCATTCACCCGTTCAACAAGAAAGAAGTGCCGCTTTGGCAGGCTATCCGTTCCTTGCATTCCATTTCATCGAGCACGCAGGCCAAGTAATCAAATTCCAACGTCATTTGGAATACTGCAGCTCATAGGACAATTGAACAGAATTCACTTTCAAACATCTCTATAACAAAAACTTTTATTCTATCAGATCCATTTTTTTTTGATGTCAGAACCGGAATTGGAGCAATACCTGAATACAAGACACAGGGATGCCGCTCTCCGATTGATGCAGGAAGAGAAGCCAACCTACAGATTAGGCAGAAGGGAAAGTGAACCACATTCATTCAAGATCAACTACATCCATGATGTGCTCTCAACAAATTTCCCTGAAGACAGAACCTTTTGGGATTTGCATCACTATTTCACTTTGGGCCAATCAAAGCTTGACCTGCAATTCGACATCTCATATTTCCGAAACTTCCGGTTCAAGGATCAATTGTCTTCCTATGATGAGCAGGATCATGACATGAGACGCCCGACTATGGCGATAAACATCCTGTCGAAATCCACCTACAACAGTGACCTAGGCATTACCGCAGAGAACTGCATGAAGCTCCAAATCCCGGCATATGTAACTTTCAGCGACCATATCCCAGAACCAGAGGCAGTCAAGGCACCATTTCTCAAAGTCTATTACCAAGTAGGCAAAAAATATGCAATTGAGACCTTATCTGAATACTGCTGTACAGAAGGAGAGGAAGGCATTGACCAATCAAAAACCATTGATGTGCTTCCTGACATCCTTCCCTTCAAGTTCGGCATCATGAAGCTCAACGACAAATATTGGAAGAAAGGCATACGATATGACCTTTTCCAATTGGTCTTTATTGATCGAGAAACAAGACAATTGTTCAAAACAAAGGCTGAAATTGAAAAGGAGAGAGCTGACAAGGAAAAGGAAAGAGCTGACAAGGAAAAGGAGAGAGCTGACAAGGAAAAGGAGAGAGCTGATAAGGAAAAAGAGCGGGCAGATAAGGCAGAGCAAAGAATTAAGGAACTTGAATCACAATTGAAAGAGTTAAAGAAATAGATAGGGTGTTCAGATAGCTACAGAATTCTAATGTCGTTCTTTTCCAAGAAAAGCAGGCCTCTCCCTTGATGTTTCAAAAAGCGACAATTTGATACATTATTACGTGCAAAGAGCATGACTCAAAAATTTGACCAACTGCACATGTTTTTATTTTAATTTGGCTATTTCATGCTTAGTGATGGTAAGAATTCCTTTTTTAGGCTTTAAAGGACATTCCGGTGGGGTCAATTCACTAGCCTTCTCTCCTGATGGAAAATACATGCCTCTGGATCTGATGACCGCACAATACGCTTGTGGAATGTTCAACTAAGAAAACCCCTACACACATTTCTGGGACATAATGACTGGATTGCCTCAGTAGCCTTCTCATCCGACGGTAAATCGATCCGTTCCTCAGATTGGTGTGGAATAGAAATTTTTTGGGGTACCCAAAAGCGAAGGATAATCAAACGCCCTGTAGCTACATTCCTGTCCAAAAATGAAGGAGGAGGCCTTAGGGCGTCTTTATTTGCAGAAAATATAATTCTGGAGGTCATAGAGGCAAAAAACTCAATGGCCCGCAATTTTCTACAGTTAGA
>JALUTL010000122.1 GCA_027016475.1 Candidatus Heimdallarchaeota archaeon | reverse complement strand
ATGTATGGGTTAGAAGAAATATATAAGTTTTTTGTCAAGGGGGTTCCCGACAAAACTTAAATGATGAGGTGCGATATCATGTCCAATACAACTAAAACACAAAAGGAAACAGAAGAAAGATGCCCAGATTGTGGAAGCACATCCATAATCCAAGATCACCATAGGGGCGAAGTTATCTGTAAAAACTGTGGTGCAGTCATTGAAGAAAGCATCATTGATGATTCTCCAGAATGGAGAGCCTACTCGTCAGAAGAACGAGCAAAAAGGGCAAGGGTAGGAGCACAGACCACATATACAAGGCACGACAAAGGATTGTCCACACAAATCGGAATTGAAGATCGCGATGCTTATGGACGAAAGCTCAGTCCACAGCAACGATCCCAAATATACAGACTCAGAAAATGGCAGACCCGCACTAGGGTAAATTCAGCTACTGACCGGAACCTGACACAGGCCATGAGAGAGCTTGACCGGATTGCAAGCCAATTGGGCCTACCGCAAAGCGTAAAGGAGACGGCATCCGTCATTTACAGAAAGGCCCTCAACCAACGCCTGATTCGAGGACGGTCCATTGAAGCAATGATTGCCGCCGCAACCTATGCAGCAGCAAGACAGAGACGGGTTCCTCGACCGTTGGATGAATTCGCCAAGCATTCACGAACCAGCAAAAAGGACATCGGCAGATGCTACCGGTTGCTGATCAATGAGCTGGGGCTGAAAATCCCGCTGACAGATCCAACAAGCTATGTTGTCCGATTCGGTGCCGAACTTCGACTTGGTGGAAGAGTGGTCAAGACCGCAAGAGACATTGTTGACAAGGCAAAACGGAACAGAATTACAATTGGGAAGGATCCAGTAGGGCTGGCAGCTGCTGCAATTTATCTGGCCGGCATCCTGGAAGGCGACCAAAGGACACAAAGGGAAATTGCTGAGACTGCCACCGTAACTGAAGTGACCATTCGGAACAGATACAAAGAACTAGTCAGATCTTTGGGCATCACATTTGCAACTTAATTTCAAAGTCCTACGTTTCTCGTTCCCCCCGTTTTTGCCTACGCTTTTTCATTTCTTCCTGCCGTTTCAGCTCATTGATACGACGAGAAAGCTGAGCAGCCACATCAGGGCGGTTTTCTATGAAGCGTAGAATCAGAAGCTCGTCCAAATCCATATTCTCTTGGATTGCCCGACTTGCGATGTAATTGTTCCGTGCTTCAACCAATTTTTTGGAATTTTTCTTGAAATCAATCGCCTCTTCAATGAGCGGATCATTGAGCAGGTTGTAATTTTTGATTTCGGCATCCTTCAGCTTTTCCGCATCGATCTGAATCTTGATCTCTTCATCATATTGAACCCAACTGGCATCCGATGTGAGGACAGGTGTGAAATCCAGTTTTGTGTTCCGGGTCGTGTGCCGGAGATCCAAAAAGTCAATGTGGGGCATCGTTTCGATGGCTGAAATGTCCAATTCCTCAAAATCGTTCCTGTCCAAATTGATTTCCTCCATGGTGACGATCCCCTCCAATGGTTTGAGAGAAAGTCGTCTGAGTTTGTTCCGGGCCAACTGCAACCGTTGGAGCTTGCGGCAGTTTTTCAGAGGCTCAATGTCAATCTCAGTAAGCTGGTTCCGGGTAAGTCGAAGTTCTCTCAGTTCATGAACAGTCCCAAGTGGTTCAAGGTCAATGGATTTAAGCAGGTTGTCACCCAATTTCAAGGTTTGCAGGCGTGGAAGACCTCGCAACGGAGAAAGGTCAATTTCGGTCAAATCATTTGATTCAAGCCGCAATGTAGTCAAGTTCAATTTACCTGCCAATGGAGACAGGTCTATTGATTTCAGGCGGTTCCGTGAAAGGTCGAGCGTATGAAGGTTGTATAACGGGTGAAGAGGAGAAAGATCAAGATGTTCGATTTTGTTGTGGTAAAGATTGATTTTTGCCATGCTCTTGAATTCTTCAAAACCGTCGAATGATGTTTTTGCAATCCCTGCTTCACGAGCCACCAATTCGTGGGTCGACGGAGAGCAGAATTTGGAAAGGTCAATTTCCCTGAAGTCATTGACAGAAAGGTCTACATATTCCAATGCCAAAGGAGATTTTCGAGGAAGAAGGTATTTTCGAACACCGCGATTGTAAGATAGGACTGCATATTTCAATGACGGGTGGTTTTCCAAAAAGCGAAGATCAAACAAGTCCAAGGTGCTGCTGCAATTTTCCATGTCCAAAGCATATCGGGATAGCCCTCGGGCCTCACAGTCCTGATAGTACCGGTTACGGCTCCAATAGTCATAGATGTACCACCGACGGTTGATGTGCGTGTTCTGAATCCCCCCAACCTCACGTAGATCCAAATTGATCAGCGAATGCATGTCGGCAATGGGTGATGTTTTCAGGACATGAATTGAATTACGGCTCACAGTCAGACGACTGAGCATGGGCAGTTTGGCCAAGGGGGACAGATCCAACGAATGAAGGCTGTCATTTTCAAATATTTCAATGAATGTAACCGATTCCATCTCCTTGATGGGGGTCAGGTCAATTTTCGGAACCATGTTCCCTTCGATACGCAATGTCTTCAGTGTGCGAAAATCTGAAAAAATGCCCAAATCAAAGATCTCATAGGCTCCAGAAATGCCTAGCTCGATCAGGCTCCTGTCATGGCTTAGCCGATATGACAAACGAGCCCCTGTCCGTTCAAAATCCCTCTTGATTGCTCTGAAACGATCTAAATCTGTCAATATAGGTTATATCAGGTCTACACCAATAAAGATTTTTTGGTCTTCGAAAACTACGACCTTAAAAGGAAACTACGAACCCTTTCAGGAGTTTGCAGGGCTATGAAAAAGAAGATGGACACAATGAAGAATACCGACGACCCAATCCAGATATTCCATCCGATGGGAAGCGGAAAAGAAAGAATGAAAGGAGAAAGAAGAATAAAAAACATTATCCCAATACTGACGGTAAACAGGACAGAAACAGGAAAAATCATTCGCAAGCGGGTGACAACCAGTGGATCAATTGTTTCAACATCCCAATTCCGTTGCTTGAATTCTCGATAATGCACAAAAGCAATCCAAGAAAACATTGCGTAAGGGAGCATGATGAAGAACAAGGTTATTGCCCCATAGAGGCTCAAGAGGTTGGGAATATACAGCGAATAGGTGTGAAACGGTTGATCAACCAGCAATACTCCAGAATCTATCTCGCCAAAATTGGCACCTGTTAAAACACCATACGTAAACAACAGAATGGATTCCACCATGTGTGAATTCGTATAGTCAGAAAAAAAGAGGGACTTTCCGATAAAATAAATGACCAAAGAACCGATCAAGCTCAATGACAGAAGAACAGCACCACCAATCTGAACAATCAGGTTGTCCAATGGATTTTCAAACCCAATGGAAAAAGCAAAAATATTGACTCCAACCAACCAAATGACGGAATAGATTGCATAATACCAAGAAACATACAGTGAAAGTTTGGTATAGACTATGTGGTAATTGCGGCTTGAGATAAATGACAAAGCCATGCTGATTATACTCAATGTCAGCAATGGCAGTGGTTGCAAAAGCCCTATGATGGCAACGCCCATCTCAGAACTGCGAAGCAAAAAAACACCATAAAGTATCCCAGCAAGAACGATGCCCGAAATGGAACCAGCTAAGGGATGCCAATTCTTGTAGTTACCTATCGCAAGAAGAAGAAAAAGCAATATTGTCAAAAATGTCATGGTAGCTGCATAGTTATCTATTACTATGGATTGAATCAAAGGGTGATACACAATCCTTCTTCAATCCAGTATGTTTTAAGATTATCTGATACATCTATTAAAAACATACATCCTTCATATTGCCATAATAAATAAACGAAGCCAATACGTTGGCACGTATCATTTGCAAAGGGGCATACAGAACTTTTGCCAACCAAAGAGGTGCATAATCAATTCTGATACCACCATTAGTTCGCCGATACAAAATATCGTGGGCCCGCCGAATGAGATCACAATTAACATCTAAACCATGCTTTTTGGCATGTAAAAGCCCCAAAATCGCCAATGCTATTTCCTCGTCGGCCAAGTACTGAGATCGAGGATTCTCCACAAAATCCAGAAGCCGAACTTCAAGATCAAGGATGAAAGGTTTTGCATAGGTTGCCAATTGAGGAAGCATCGAAAGCAGCATCTGCCCCTTTTGGAACATGGAGGCCATATGATATTTTGACAATGTATCCGTTGTTTTGGTCAAATGGGATCCGACATATTTTATCACCCGTTCAGCCTTTTCAATTGTTTCTTCGGTATTTATTTTAAGCAAAACATCAATCATATGTGTATTACTAAGCAAAGACAAACCTATTTCTCCAGGATACGTTCGAAAATGGTCACCAACATCAAAAGTGCTTATTGATTGAAAGTATTCTTCCATATTCTTTTCGCCCATATATATGAGATCAATTAAGGCAACAGCAGTATTGTCAGCATCAGGATTCATAAACCCTTTGCCAAAGGAGAGCCCTTCCTTTTTCCATCCCATCTTGATTCTGTTGGACAGAAAAATTGCATTCGTACCAATCTGATAGCCAGCCTTGAAGAGAGGATACAATGAGTAAACAATATTCATATACATAAAATCCTTGAAATGTACAACAGATTGATCTTGAAGGATGCAACTTTGAATGTATTTGTATGCCTTCCGCTTTGCCACCTGATTTATTATGGGATATTTCAATAGCACGGTAGTTGCCGAAGGAGAAGCACCTAATGATCCATCTGGGGATTGAAGTGCAGTAATTAGGTCTGCATGTTCAACATTTCGGACTACACCTTCTGCTGAAAATACCAAGGGGGTTTGTGTTCGATAAATACCATCACCAAATGTTTCCAGCTTCTTTGCCACATTGTGGTCTAATTTCGGAAGACGAACATTGTCGGACAGCAATGACGACTTTTCTTGAATTTGTGTTATGAAATAAGGATAGAGGAATTCAAAGCCGGTAGTTTGGGGAAAATCTGATTGAGTCAACCTTTCCACGTTGTTTTCCAGCCAAGATATGCCACGCTCAAAAAAAGGGAGGAAGAAATCCCTTTTGTGAAGATTGAGTTCAACCATCATGTATAAAGCAGCAGCAGTCGACAAAAGCCGGTCGTATGGATGAAAAACAGTTGGACATCCCCAAGACCCGTCGCGGTGTTGATTCCGTAAAACATATTCTGCCTGATAAGGAAAACGGGAATATCCAACATTGTCTTTTAGTGAGCCGACCAATGCAGTGTCATAAATGACGCCATGCATAGAGCCCTCACCGAAATTGGATACCAAATCATTGGCCAGACGTTGATAGGATTCAGCCATTATATGATAGGCATTTAC
>JALUTL010000121.1:4419-5366 GCA_027016475.1 Candidatus Heimdallarchaeota archaeon | reverse complement strand
AGACGGCACTTCGGAAAACAATGTTCATCCCTCCAACATGGAACAATGGGAGGCACAAAATCCATATGTCGCTATCAGTCGTGCCAAGCCTTTTTTTTGAAGCTATGGCGCTAGAATAAAGATTCCTTAACGTCAGGCACGCACCTTTTTGCTTGCCCGTAGTGCCGGAAGTAAAGAAAATCGCAAATACACGATCCTCATTCCAAGAACCATAAAGATTCAAATATTGTTCTTCGGTCGAACTACCTCCAACTTCCATTGCCTCTATCTCATTTTGATCCATGTCACCAAGTTCCCAAATCGGAATTGCCTTGACGCTTTTTGGGGCTTTGGATGCATTCTTCTTGTCAATGACCATCCATCTGGAATCCGCAACAACAGCAAGTATCTCTAAAAGGGTATCTGAATTTCTTGTATTCAAAGGAACCATTACTGCCTTGACCCTGATCAATGCATGAAGCAACCATACATATTCTATTGAGTTGTCCATCAAAATAGCGACATGATCTCCATCCTCAACCCCCAAATCAATCAATTTTCTCCACATTCCATGTACTATCTGGTGGCTTTCTGCGTAAGTAAACCTCTTGCCTTTGTATGTAATGTAAGTTTTGGTTGGCTTATGCAATGCCTGCTCCAAAAGCCAAATGCTCATTATGCCGCAATCTGCAAGAAAGATATGAATGTTTGGAATGATTGCTGACATCAAAATTCAATATTACATACTGTAATTCCTATATTTTGAGGTTGAAATGGAAAAGGTATTTAATCGACATAAAAATAGGAAAATTAATGCCTCATAAGTCTGTGAGAATAGACAATCTTCCCAAAGAAAAGCTCAAGGAAGAGATGGAGCGGGCCCTCAATGAAAAGGGCTACAAAACGGAACTGCTTAACCTCACAGAGAACTATTATGCATGGAGAATAAAGAAAAACCTATTCCCCGT
>JALUTL010000121.1:656-4409 GCA_027016475.1 Candidatus Heimdallarchaeota archaeon | reverse complement strand
TGGAAAGGAAACCTTCAAGACCACTCTTCCTGAATGTAGTGGTCGACCATCGAGAAATACCGATTGAAAATTCAGACCTCACTGTAAAGGTGAAGAAGAAAAAGACAAGATCAAATACACCATCTTTCTTGTTGTTCTATGCAGTCTGGATTATGCTTCCCATAGCCGTTGTTGCAGCCTTGTCAACCCTTAACACTCTTGTACAAACTAATCTGATTGAAATCCTGTTCTACACTCTTTTTGCATCCATTGGGCTACTGATTGTGGGAAAAAATGCATTTGGAAAATACAAAAAGACAACCCTGCTCAAAATTTCCGATGATGTGTTTTCAATTTCTATTGAGGCAATAGAAGAACTTGCCAATGAAATAATGAGAGTCAGCCCAACAAAAAAATGTTGGAACTGTTTTGAAGAAATTAAAAGTGATATGCAATACTGTGAGCATTGCGGAGCAAACCAAGTGGAAGGATAAGCTCCACAGCATTTCAGTTGGAAAGAGGCTAGCCGAAAATTGAAATATGCAAACATTCCAAGATTGATTAAGTGATTGAACAGATTGTTGTACACCATGTGGATGGAACAGAAATAAAAGGAATTAACCGTGACGGAAAAGAGATGCATCTTCGTTTGGAAGAACCATGGGCCCAATTTGCCCCTTTTCTTGAACAATTTGACACGATTGGAGTGACGCATACCAATGGGGTTGTTCGAAGTAACGATTTTCTCATAATAGAACCTCATTTCCTTGTTTCTGTGACGAATGTCATAGATGCAGTCTCCTGCCCCAGAAAAGTGTATGTAAGGACTTTAGGTGCCGAAAAGTTGAGCGATACCTTTGTTCTCAGACGAATTGTGCAGGGGAATCTTCTTCATGATGTCTTTTCCCATAAACTGGCTGGTGGACTCCCCATCGACAAAGCTATTGATATTGTATTGAACAACTCAAAACTAGATCTGTTGGCAAGCGATATGGACATGGAAGAGGCGCGGAACTATCTGGTTAAGGATGCTGGTGCCATGGCTGGAATACAGGCAGAAGGGCTCACAGAAATAGACTGCCAAAATTGGGTCTTCGGGTTGCATGGAAAATTCGACGGCATGATCCAAAAACAGATCATTGAGCTGAAGTCATCCCGGATACCTTCTGGAACACCATGGCCCAGCCATAACATCCAAATGAACATCTATCTCCAAATGATGGAGGAAAGAGGGACATACGTCGGAAACGTACTTTACATAAGTGACGGTGAAATGGGCATTTTCAGTCCGACACAATGGGGAAGAGAACAAACTCTTGTTGGAAGGAACCTTGCATATCTTGTTCAAACAGGCCGTCTGGTTCCGCATGTTCTTCGTGGAGACAAAGCAAAAGAATGTCGAAACTGCTATGTGAAGGAAGGATGCTGGAAACTTTGCGCCGGGCTTGAAACCCAAAGGGACTGCGACAACTGCACACAAAACGGTATTTGTGACCAGAACGCATGGTCAAAAACATATTTGGACTACTACAACCACTTTGTCAACGCTCTTCTTCTTGAGGAAAAAGAAGGACACGTTGAAACCTTTCTCTATTCAAGAGCAGGCACAAGGGACGAAAATTTTCGGGAAAGCCTTGTCCAGAACGGGTTTGCCATCATGGCCGAGAAGAAAACCAATGAGACTTTGGGCGATTCCGGCTACCTGACAACCTACAAGCAACGTTCCGTTATGCCACGCTTCAGAAAAGGGGACTTGGCTAGGGTCTATGATCTAAATGACCTGCATGACCAAGTGACCATGTACTTTTCTGTGGAAATTGTAGACATCGGATCTCAGACCATTACATTGGGATCAATTAACCCCCTTCCGGATTCAATTGTCATAGTCCCCGCGCGGTTCACTTCTGGCATGAGGGGTGGAAGGAAGGCTGTTTTCTATGCAATGACGCAAAAACATCTTGTCTTGACATTGATACTTGAAAGCTTTACAAAGACAATCGATCTCCCCCCTTTATCTCCCTCCAAAATCACACTTCACGATCAATTGAAGCATAGCTACAATCCCTCTCAAATGGAGGCAATAACAAATGCATTGGCCACAGATGACCTCTATCTAATCCAAGGGCCTGCCGGAACCGGAAAAACAAGCGTCATTGTAGAACTGGTAAATCAATTGTATAAGAACGGAAAATCAATACTTTGTTCAGCTTACACCAATATGGCAGTCGACAACATCGGTTCCAAACTGAAAGAGGCAGGGATTCCCTTCCTCCGTTTGGGAAACGAACTGTCAATGTCCGAAGAAATAAAACCGTTCTCAGCCTTGGCACAAGAACAACAGTTCAGGACAATGCTCGAAAAGAAGGAACCAATCGTTGTCCTTTCCACAACCACTACCATCGGAAATGACATCTATGAACCCGTATGGTTCGACTATGTTCTGCTGGATGAAGCCGCACAAATGACGGAACCTGATGCACTTCGTCCAATTCTACGCGGAAGTAGGGTCATTTTGGTCGGTGACCATGCCCAACTCCAACCGATTGTTACATCCGATGACGCGATTTCCCTCGGTCTTCAGATATCCATGTTTGAACGACTGGCCCAGCAATTTCCTGAACGCTTTACCCGGCTGAAGTATCAGTACCGAATGAATTCAGAAATTCTGTCGTTCCCCAACAGCAAATTCTATGATGGTGACCTTGAACCAGGCAATGAGACTGTTTCTTCCCAGCAACTGGAACCGTTCAAAGGCGATATGATCGACAACAGTCCATATCAAGTTCTTGCAATAGCGAACCCCGGCCGAAACGACAGGCTTCAGGTCAACTATGCCGAAAGTCTCACCATCTTTCTTTCAGTCCATGACCTAATTGTAAATGGAAATGTAGCTCCTTCCGACATCGGCATCATTGCTCCATTCAGGGCCCAAGTGGCACTTCTCCGATCAATGTTGCCATATCCTGAAATTGAAATCGATACGGTTGACCGATACCAAGGTTCTGAACGAGAGGTAATACTTCTGTCAACAGTCACCTCCTATGAAGTTCCTCTGTTAACTGATGCCCGAAGAATCAATGTTGCCCTGACCCGTGCAAAGAAAAAATTGACGGTTGTTGCTACAAATCCTCAAATGGACGCTCCTCGCGGCCTAGTCGACGAAATCGTAAAAGATGCCAAAACCCGTGAATTCCTCAGCATCCTCGATATCAAACATCTGCAATCATATTCCGCACAAAACCTTGCAAAACTTCAAAATGAAATTTTCTCAAGAACATCTCTTGCACTGAATGAATCTGTCTTCCTCAATGGCTTTTCACTTGATGAGCAAACTCTTGTTGCTAAAGACCATTATCCATCCCCTGTCTTCTTCCTTTCAATGCAACTGGAAATAAAGACGGCTGATACAACCGTCACAACCTGTCCCATCTGCCTTCAAGTACCCGACATTGGAATTCAATGCCCAGGGTGTCAATATTGGTATCACGAAAACCATCTTATGGCTTGGCTTGCAAGAAAACCCTCATGCCCAATCTGCAAGCATACACTTGTGACAGAAACATGACTGTTGCCAAAGAAAGCTTAAATCATCTTGGACTCTGAGGATCTTGTGAAACTTCTTCCAGTAGCCGTCCTTGCTGGCAGACCTCCCAAAAGAGATTCCCTCATGGAACTGGCAAATGTCGACAACAAGGTGCTTATCGAACACGACGGCAAAACAATTATAGAGCATTGCATTGATGCAATCCTTCCATTTGCCAGTCACCTTTTGAT
>JALUTL010000121.1:0-646 GCA_027016475.1 Candidatus Heimdallarchaeota archaeon | reverse complement strand
CCCCAAGGATACCCTAAAACTCAACTTGCCAATTCCTACAGAATTTCTAGAAATCGAGGGCGAACAATATGACAAAATCCATGCAGCCATCAAGTTCCTGTCAAACAAACAAGAATGGTTTGAGGAAAACAGGCATGCACTGTTCCTCTCTGGCGACCTTCCCCTGATTAGGGCTGAAATGGTGGGTCGCTTCCTTGAGGCAACAAATGATCGATCACATGATTTCTACTACTCCATTGTTCCCAAAGAAATATTCCTCAGCCAAGCCCCAGACTTGGAATGGGGGTACATGAAAATCCGTGACGGCGAATTCGCATCAGGCAATCTTATCCTTCTTGATCCTAAGAAGGCTGTTGACAAATATGACACCATCAAATTTCTCTCCACCAATCGCAAAAGCTTTGTTTGGGGCGTTTTTAAGGCATCCCCTTGGATCTTCATCAAGCTCCTCTTCAACAGGATCACCCTGCTGGACGCTGAAAATCTTATGACCAAAATGTTCAATATCACATGCAAACTGGTCATTTCCCAAGACTATCAAATCGCATTCGATTTGGACATGCCTGAACACCTCCTGTGGCTAAAACAGCATGCTCATTGATGGCTTGAACAAAAAACTGGTTCTTCTAGCTCATTTGATTTAATT